>JAKAZP010000421.1 GCA_021815905.1 Pseudomonadota bacterium
CTGCGAGCTCACCTCAAGGGTGCTGTCCCGGCCGGCGCGCAGCTCCGCCACGCGTGCCGCCTTGATGTCGAATCCTATCGTGTCGAAATGCTTGCCGAACTCGACGGCGAGCGGCAGTCCGACGTAACCCAGGCCGACAATGCCGACCCGGCACTTGCGAAGCTTGATCACCCAAGGGTCTCCCGTTCATAGAGGGCTTTTCTGTGCGGTGGTGTTCCGTACACCGCCTTAAATATCATAAAGACGCTGCACCGGGTTTGCTGCGAATCGCACCTTCGTGAGAGTGCCTCATCGCATCCCGGTGTGGGCAGCCGGCCGCTCGAGACGATCTCCTCCGCCCAGTCCATCGCACGCGGGGTCTGCGATGAGAAGGATGCTGCGCCCCGGGGGATGCGCGCCCCTGGGATGCGCTCGTGGGCAGTGCATCAGGGATCCCCGACCGGCCTGAGTTCCATTCTGAATTTCCCAAGCGCAATGCCGGAAAACTTTACATTCACTCGATCCGCAGCGAGGCGAGGAGCGGTAACACTTTGAAACCTCTCTCTACCTCTCCAGATGTCACCATATTTGCTTCTTCGGGCGCTTTTGGTCGAAGAAGGCCCGCAGCGAGCGGATCGCCAAAAGGACTGTGATGACGAAGACTGTTCCGAGCCTGCGGCTCGTGAGATCGCTCATGGCGCTCGCGGCGCTGGGCATCGCGGTGGCGGGCGCTGCGCGTGCCTCCGAGCTCCGTTGAGCTACGCCCAGACGGGCGGCGGCATCGGCTTCGCGTTCGACCCGCAGTCGAACCCGACGCCGATCTTGGATTCCGGCCCGAGCGACTGGGGGCTATGCCCAGATCGCCATCACGAATTGGTCCGGGAGCATCGATCCGGTCTCAGCGGTTTACTGGTATCCCACCTCGAACGGCGGCGGGTTCTCGCTGCCCAGCGATAGCCTTCTCTCCGGCATTGGGGCCTACGGCCAGGCGCTCTACCGGACCGGTCGCCGATCCGCTGTTCCAGCCGGGGACGTTCACGGGCTATTAGAGCCTGGGGGAGGGTTGCGGCGGTCTGATCGACACCACGCTCACCGTGACCGAGGTGACCGGCACCGTGCCCGAGCCCGGCTCGCTCGGCCTGTTCGGCTCGGCCCTGGCGCTGCTCGGTCTCGTCTTCTGGGCGCGCCGCCGCGCCCGGATCTGATTCCCGGTATCCTGATTGGGCGGCCGGCGGACGCCGGCTGCCGCCTCCCGCCCAATGCCTGATCGGCGTGTATCCGGCACAGTGCCGGGGTTCTGGCCACACATTGCCTCGCATCCGATGGCCCAACTGTGATCCTCGGCACGGCGCAGTCACGGAATTATTTTACATTTCCCGGTAGACTTTCGGCCCCGTCGAGCGCTGGACGGCTCTTCGGTGTGTGCCGCCGGCGGGATCGTCTGCGGCCGGCGTGCTCCAGTAATCGAGGACAGGGGACGCTGTGCGCATCCGGGTATTTGGACACTACGTGTACGTCTCGATCGCGGTGCTCGCGATTATCGAGGCCGTCGTGTTCTTTGCCTCCGTGTACGGGGCGGAGCTCGTGCGGTTCCGCGGCACGTTCGGGATGATGACGGATGGCCCCCTGGACGGGGCCGTGTGGCCCCGGGCGCTGCTCTTCAGCACCGTGATGATGGTCTGCCTGCTCGCCTTCGGGCTCTACAGCGCCCGCCAGCGCGCCCGCGTGTTCGGGATCGCCCTGCGGCTCATTCTGGCCGTGCTGATGGCCTTTGCGGTCGCCTCTTCGCTCTTCTACCTGATCCCCTCCCTGTCGCTCGGACGGGGCGTCGTCGGCCTCGCGGCGGCGGGCGCCTTCTTCGGTATGGTGGTGTCGCGCACCATTTTCTCCCGGCTGGTGGACGAGGACGTGCTCAAGCGCCGGGTGCTCGTTTATGGTGCGGGCAAATCGGCGGCGACCATCGCCAAGATCCGCCGGCGTTCGGACCGCCGGGGCTTTTTCGTCGTCGGCTACGTGCCGGCACCGGGGGAGCTCAGAGAGGTCACGGATGGGCTCCTGGAGCCCGCAGAGGGGCTCGTGCGCCTCTGTGCGCGCCTGGAGGTCAGTGAGGTTGTGGTGGCCATGGACGACCGCCGGCGCGGTTTCCCGATTGCCGAGCTGCTGCAGTGCCGTCTGGCGGGGGTGGACGTCACCGAGCAGCTGAGCTTCCTCGAGCGCGAGACCGGCCGGGTCCGCATCGACATCCTCAATCCCGCCTGGATGATCTTCGGAGACGGCTTCCGGCGCGATCCCATCCGGCGCCTCAGCGGACGTCTGATGGATCTCTGCGGGGGGCTGACGGTGCTCACGCTGGCCTCGCCCTTCATGCTCGGCGCGGTGCTCGCCATCAAGCTCGAGGACGGATGGGGAGCGCCGGTGTTCTACCGCCAGCGCCGGGTCGGACTGCTGGGCCGGCCATTCGAGCTGCTCAAATTCCGCAGCATGCAGGTGGATGCGGAGAAGGACGGCCTGGCGCAGTGGGCGCGCAAGAACGATCCACGCGTGACGCGCGTGGGCGCCTTCATCCGCAAGGTGCGCATCGATGAGCTGCCGCAGCTGCTGAACGTGCTGCGTGGCCAGATGAGCCTCGTCGGGCCGCGGCCCGAGCGGCCGGAGTTCGTCGCGGACCTGACCGAGCGCCTTCCCTACTATCACGAGCGCCACTCGGTCAAACCAGGGATCACGGGCTGGGCTCAGCTGTGCTATCCCTACGGCTCCTCCGAGCAGGATTCGCTCGAGAAGCTGCAGTACGACCTGTACTACGTGAAGAACAACACGCTGTTGTTCGACCTCGCGATCCTCCTGCAGACCGCGGAAGTCGTGTTCCTGGGCAAGGGCCGCTGAGCGCAGCCCATCGGGTCTACTTGACCGGCCCGCCGTTCCACTCTGCGCTTTGACGCTTCACGCGTGTGCGCCAGACCTCGTACGGGTCCCAGGCGTAGGGG
>JAKAZP010000422.1 GCA_021815905.1 Pseudomonadota bacterium
TCTGCGCGAGCAGGGTGTGGAGATCGTCCGCAACGCGTGGCCCTCCGGGCTCGAGGCCGCCGCCGGTGGCGCCATGGAGATCTCCGTGCGGGACGGCCGCAGGATCGGGCCCTGCGACTGCGTGCTCTGGGCCGTCGGGCGCGCGCCCGCGGTGCAGGATCTGCATCTCGAGCGGGCCGGCGTCCAACTCGACGCCTACGGTTTCATCGTGACCGACAGGTACCAGATGACGAGCGCCGCCGGTGTCTACGCGATCGGCGACGTCACCGGCCGCGCGGCGCTCACGCCGGTCGCGATCGCCGCCGGGCGCCGGCTGGCCGAGCGGCTGTTCGCGGGCCAGGCGGACCGCCACCTCGATTACCACAACATCCCGACGGTGGTGTTCGGACACCCGCCCATCGGCACGGTCGGGCTCACGGAGCAGGCCGCTCGCGATGACTACGGCGATGAGGACGTCACCGTGTTCAAATCGAGCTTCGTGCCGATGTACCACGCGCTCACCGCGGCCAAGCCGCGCTGCGACATGAAGCTGGTCACCGTCGGCCCGAAGCGCCGCGTGGTCGGCGTGCACGTGATCGGCCCGGGCGCCGACGAGATGATGCAGGGCTTCGCCGTCGCCGTGCGCATGGGAGCGACGAAGGCGGACTTCGACGACACCGTGGCGATTCACCCGACGAGCTCCGAGGAGCTCGTCACGATGAGGTGACGCGCTCCTCGAGGGCCGCCAGCACCGGCGTGGTGAGCGGCCGCACGCCGCGCCAGAGCCGGAACGACTCGGCAGCCTGCTCGACCAGCATGCCGAGGCCCGTGACCGCGTCCCGGCAGCCGAGCTCGAGCCCCCAGCGGATGAAGGGCGTGTCGCCCCTGCCGTACGCCATGTCGTAGCAGAACGTCTCGGGCCCCACCACGGCGACCGGTACGTCGGGCATCTCGCCGGTGAGGCTGGCCGAGGTGGCGTTGACGATGAGATCGTAGGCGCCGCCGGTGATGTAGCGGAAGCCCATCCCCTGGACGTTGCCGAGGTCGGCGAACGAGGCGGCGAGCGCCTTGGCGCGATCGGCCGTGCGGTTGGCGATCACCACGGTCTCGGGCTCCAGGGCGAGAAGCGGTGCCAACACGCCGCGGGCGGCGCCGCCGGCGCCGATGAGGAGCACCCGGCGCCGCGTCACCGTGAGGCGCAGGTTGACGCAGAGGTCGTGAACCAGTCCGGCGCCGTCGGTGTTGTCACCGAGAATGCCGCCTTCCCGGCGCACCGCCAGGGTGTTGACCGCACCCGCGCTCCTTGCGCGGTCCGTCAGCTCTTCGGCCTTGGCCAGGGCCGCGATCTTGTAGGGAAGCGTGATGTTGAGTCCGCGGCCTCCCTGGGCGAAGAACCCGGCCAGGCGCTCATCGAATGCTTCCGGCGCGAAATCGAACAGGCGATAGCTCATGGCCTGGCCGGTCTGGCGCGCGAACATCGCATGGATGAAAGGCGAGAGGCTGTGGGCGACCGGGTGACCCACCACGCCGTACTGATCGACAGGCCCGCTCATGGGGCGATTCTGCTCCCGCGCGGGACGGCAGTCATCCAGGCGGGGCGGGCTCGCTCCCGAGGCGCCGCACGCTCGTGCCGCCGCCGTGGCCCACATCCAGGCACGCATGCAGCTCCGGCAGCCACAGGCGCATGCGCTCCTCGAGCCGGAAGGGCGGGTTGGCGATCACGATCCCGCTGCCATTGAGCGCCACGCGCGAGTCCCGGGGATAGAGCCAGAGCTCCGCGCAGAGCAGCTCGCAGCCGGCATGGGCCGCGAGCGCGGCGAGCCATGGCCGGGTGTCGCGCTCGTCCTTGATCGGGTACCAGATCGCCACCACCGCCGGGCGGAAGCGCCCGAGCGTGTCCTCGAGCGCACGCCGGGCGCGCTCGAAGTCGAGCCGGCTCTCCTCGTAGGGCGGATCGATCAGGATGAGCGCGCGCCGCTGCGGCGGCGGCAGCAGGGCGCGCAGCCGCTCGAAGCCGTCTCCGACCTCGACCCGCATGCGCCCGGGGCGCGGCGCCAGCCGCGCCAGTGTCCGCTCGAGCGCGCGCGCCTCGGCCGGCAGGCGCTCGACGAGGATGGCGCGGTCCTCGGCGCGCAGCTCCGTGGCGGCGAGGATCGGGGAGCCGGGATAAAGCCGCGCCCGGCCCGAGGACTCCCGCAGCCCGGCGATGCGATCGGCGAGCTGGCGCAGCTCCTCGGCGACGGGCCTCGCCGCCGCGAGCCGCTCGATGCCGCCCGCGGACTCGCGCGGGGAGTCGGCGAGGTCGTAACAGCCGCGCCCGGCGTGAGACTCGAGATAGAGAAAGCCCGTGTCCTTGCGCTTCATTGCGGCAAGCAGCGCGAGCAGTGTCACATGTTTGTGGACGTCGGCGAAGTTGCCGGCGTGAAAGGCGTGGCGGTATTTCATCCGAAGTCCGCTCTTCGGCGGCGTCCCCGCTCAGCGGGTTCCGGCTTGCGCGGCGGCGGCCTGGCGCGCCATCGAGGCGAGCGCCGCATCCGTCGCCTGCTGGAAGGCGGCGACGACGTCGCTCATCCGGTTGGCGCTCGCGCGGGCCTCGCCGCGCGCCACGAAGCTCGCGATCACCCGCCGCGAGTCCTCGCGCCCGAGAGTGCAATCGAGCATGACGCGCACGGCCGGCGCCGGGGCGCCCCGCGAGTAGTCGGCCTCGAACCGGCGGATCGAGATCTGCAGCAGATCATCGGCCGGAAAGGGGCTCGCGGGGCCCTGAACGGTGCGCCAGGCGCCCGAGGCGCGCAGCGTATCGACCGCGAGCGCTCCGACCAGCGACGGCGCGGCGGCCGACCACGAGCTCGCGGCGTAGAAGTCCATGCGGTGATCGGGCCGAAGGAGCACGATCTGCGCGGTGTCGAGCCCCGGTCCCGCGGTGGGCGAGGCGACGCGCAGCGTGGCCTGGGCGCCGGCCTCGCCGCCGGCCGGCTCGGCG
>JAKAZP010000014.1 GCA_021815905.1 Pseudomonadota bacterium
AATTCCCGCCAGGCCTGCGCGGCGTCACCCCCGGGGGGGCTCGGCGCGGTGAGCGCGGCCTCGAGGCGCGCGAGCGCCTCGCGACTGCTCCCCGGGCTTGCGAGCAGCGCGCTCGCCGCGCCGGCATCGAGCGCGCGGGGGCTTCCGGCCGCGCGAGGCGCGAGCGAGCTCAGCCGCTCGGCGAGGGACTGATCACGCTCCTCGAAGCGCGCGAGCACCCAGACGAGGTAGGCCACGCAGGCCTCGCGAAACTCCTGCAACCCGGCCGGCGACGCTGCCACCGGCCTCGGGGAGCCGAGCACCGCGGCACACGCGTCGGCGACCTGCGCGGCGTGCGTCTGCTCGGTGCGCAGCTGATGGCGGATGATCTCGAGCTCATTCACGGACAGGCTCCGCCGACGGGACTCGCTCGCTCGAATCCCGGGAGCGAGGCGCGCCGCGCGTGAAGAAGTACCGGTGAAGCTCGGCCACGATCGAGAGCGCGATCGACTCCGGCGCGCGGCCTCCCAGGTCCAGTCCGACCGGGGCGTGCAACCGCCCGCGGAGCGACTGCGCCGCCGGGCCGAGATCCGCGAGCAGCTTCTCGCGCCGCGCCGGGGGCCCGAGGAGCCCGATGAAACCGGCGCGGCTCGGCGCGAGCATCCGCAGGTATTCGAGGTCGGTGGGCAGATGGTGGCTCATGACCACCGCCGCGGCGAATCCGCCGAGCTCGAGCGATTGCGCCAGCGACTCCGGACGGGCGAGCACGACCGCCTCGGCGCCCGGGAAATGCGACGCTTGCGCATAAGCGGGCCGGTGATCGACCAGCGTCACCTTCCAGCCGAGGCGGACGGCGAAATCCACGACCGGAAGCGCATCGGGGCCGGCTCCGAGCAGCAGCAGCCGCGGGGGCAACGTGAGCGGCAGCAGGAAAAGGCGCCACGGCGGCGCGGTCTCCTCCATCGTTGCGACGCTCCCCGTGCGCCGGGCGCGCTCGAGCGCCTCGGCCGCGCGCGGCTCGAGCGCGTGCGTGGGCAATGCGGCCGCGGGCGGCGGGTACAGCGACCAGTCACCGGTCGGCGAAGGCAGCGCCAGCGAGCCGACCGGACGCTTCGGATCCGCGGACTCGGTCACCAGCCCCACCGCGGCGGGGGCGTGCGCCGCGAGCGCGGCGGCGAGGCGGGCGAGGGGCTCCCAGCGCTCCTGCGGCCCGACGCGCAGCAGCAGGATGCGCATCGCGCCTTCGCAGCCGAGGCCGAGCCCCCAGACCAGATCCTCGGGATTGCGCAGGTCATAGGTGACGAGGCGCGCCTCGCCCGTGCGGATCACTTCCCGGGCGCGCTCGCCGAGGTCCCCTTCCAGGCACCCGCCCGAGAGCAGTCCCGCGTACTCGCCGCTCGCGGCGACGAGCAGCAGCGCGCCGGGCTTGCGATACGTCGAGCCCAAGGTGTGCACGAGCACGCCGAGGGCGAGGGGGCGGCCGGCGGCGCGCTCGCGCGCGAGAAGCGGCAGCAGGCAACCCAGGGAGGATTCCATGGCCGCCCCATTATGCAGCAGCGCCGCGCCATTGCGCGCGCTCGGGCGCGACAGTAGAGTCGCACGGCTTTTTCTCGAGGCCGATTCCAATTCCATGTCCAATTCCGCTCCCTGGGTGGTGCACAAGTTCGGGGGGTCGAGCGTCGCTGACGCCGGCTGCTTCCGCCGCGTGGCCGCGATCCTCGATTCCCTGCCCGGCGCCCGCCTCGCCGTGGTGCTCTCGGCGTGCAAGGGGGTGACGGACGCGCTGCTCGGACTGGTCGCGCTCGCGGAGAGTCAGGACGATCGCTACCTCATGGAGCTGTCGGCCTTGAGGTCACGCCACGCGGAGATCGCCGAGACGCTGCTCGGCGCGGAGTCGGCGCGGCTCTACCTCGCCGGATTCGATCGTGACTGCCACGACATCGAAGGAATCCTCCACACCGTCAAGCTGACACGGGCGGCGGGGCGGAACGTGAGCGATCTCATCGCCGGCTACGGGGAGATCTGGTCGACGAAGCTGTTCCATCGCTTCCTCGAGGAGCGCGGCAGCCGGCGCGGCTCCGTCCAATGGGTCGACGCCCGGCGCGTGCTGCTCGTCGAGTGGGGGCCGCTGGGGCCGGCGGTGGAGTGGGAACGCTCGCGCGCGAATCTGCGCGACCTGGTGGATCGCGACTTCAGGGGCACCCTCATCGTCACGGGCTTCATCGCGAGCGACCGCCGGGGCGTGCAGACCACGCTCGGGCGCAACGGCAGCGACTACTCCGCCTCGATCTTCGGTGCGCTGCTCGAGGCCGCGGAGATCCACATCTGGACGGATGTCGATGGGGTGCTGTCGGCCGATCCGCGCCGGGTGCCCGATGCGACGGTGATCGACTCGCTTTCCTACAACGAGGCGATGGAGCTCGCCTACTTCGGCGCCAAGGTGATCCATCCCCAGACGATGGCGCCGGCGGTCGGCGGCGCGATTCCGATCTGGATCCGCAACACCTTCGCTCCCGGGAAGCCCGGGACCCTGATCTGCGCGCGACCGACCTCGAGCCTGCCGGTGAAAGGCATCGCGAGCATCGAGCGCGTCGCCCTCGTCAATCTCGAGGGCACCGGCATGATCGGTGTCCCGGGCACGGCGCACCGGCTCTTCGGGGCGCTGCGCGAGGAGGGGATCTCGGTCATCCTGATCTCCCAGGGGAGCTCGGAGCACTCGATCTGCTGCGCCATCCCGCAGGAGCAGGGCGAGCGCGCCGCGGGGGTCATCCGTCAGGCGTTCGAGCGCGAGCTGAAGGAAGGCCAGATCCAGAACGTCGAGATCGCTCCCGATCTCGCGATCCTCGCCATCGTCGGCGACGGCATGGCCGGCAAGCCCGGCATCGCCGCCAAGGTGTTCAACTCGCTCGGGACCTCGAGCGTCAACGTGCGGGCGATCGCGCAGGGCGCCTCGGAGCGCAACATCTCCGTGGTGGTCGACGGCCGGTCCGCGACGCGCGCGCTGCGTGCGGTGCACGCGGGGCTGTATCTGTCGCCCAACACCCTGTCGATCGGGGTCATCGGGCCGGGAACGGTGGGGCGGGTGCTGCTCGATCAACTTGCCTCCCAGAGCGCGCGGCTGCGCCAGGAGTTCAAGCTCGATCTGCGGGTGCGCGGAATCATGGGCTCGCGGCGCATGCTGCTCGGGGAAAGCGGCATCGCGCTGCCGTCCTGGCAGAGCGAGTACGGGGAGAACGCGACGCCGGCCGACCTCGGGCGCTTCATCGAGCACGTCCGCGTCGATTACCTGCCGCATACCGTCATCATCGACTGCACGGCGAGCGCCGGCATCGCGGGCCGCTACGCGCAGTGGCTGTCGGCGGGAATCCACGTGGTCACGCCCAACAAGAAGGCGAACAGCGCCGATCTCTCCTACTACCGCGCGCTGCGCGAGGCGCGCCGCGCGGGCGGCTCGCACTACCTCTACGAAGCCACCGTGGGCGCGGGGCTGCCCATCGTGCACACGCTGCGCGACCTGCGCGAGACCGGCGACGAGATCGCGAGCGTCGAGGGGATCTTCTCCGGAACGCTGAGCTACCTCTTCAATGCCTACGATGGACGCGCGAGCTTCTCCGACATCGTGCGCGAGGCGCGCCAGCGCGGCTTCACCGAGCCCGATCCGCGCGAGGACCTCTCCGGCATGGACGTCGCGCGCAAGCTCATCATCCTCGGGCGCGAGATGGGACTCGAGCTCGAGCTCGCGGACGTGCGCCTCGAGAGTCTGGTGCCGGCGGGCCTCGAAACCGGCTCCATCGAGGAGTTCATGGCGCGGCTCGGCCGTCACGATGGGGCGATGCGCGCGCGGTACGAGGCGGCGCGCGGGCACGGCAAGGTGCTGCGCTACGTCGGCCGGCTGACCGCGCAGGGAGAGGCGACCGTGGGCCTCGTCGAGCTCGACGCCAAGCACCCCTTCGCCAACATCGCGCTCACCGACAACGTGGTGCGGTTCGTCACCCGGCGCTATTGCGACAACCCGCTCATCGTGCAGGGACCGGGCGCGGGCCCGGAGGTGACCGCGGGCGGAGTGTTCGCCGATCTGCTGCGCCTCGCCGCCTATCTCGGGGCGCGGATGTGAGCCGCGCGCCGCAGTGGGCGACCGCGTTCGCGCCGGCTTCGGTCGGCAACGTCGCGATCGGGTTCGACATCCTCGGCTTCTCGGTGGATGCGCTCGGGGACCGGGTCACGGTGAGCCGCACGGCCGCCCCGGGAGTCCTCATCGCGGGCGTGACCGGCGTGGCGGGGGAGTTGCCGACCGAGCCCCAGCACAACACGGCCGGGCGGGCGCTGCTCGCCATGCAGGAGGCGCTGAAGCCCGGGTTCGGCTTCTCCCTGCGCATCGAGAAGGGGATCCCGCTCGGCTCCGGGCTCGGCGGCTCGGCCGCCTCGGCGGTCGCCGCGGTGGTCGCGGCGAATGCCCTGCTCGGGGAGCGCTGCACCCTGCCCGAGCTGCTGAAGTTCGCGATGCAGGGCGAGGCGGTGGCGAGCGGCTCGCTGCACGTCGACAACATCTCCCCCTCGCTCTTCGGCGGCCTCGTGCTCACGGTGGGAATCGATCACCCGCGGATCAAGCGGATTCCGGTGCCGGCGGGAATCCGCGCCGTCATCGTTCATCCGCACATGTTCCTCTCGACCCGCCAGGCGCGCGCGATCTTGAAGCGCAGCGTGGAGCTGTCGGACTTCGTGTGGCAGACGGCGAACCTCGCCGGCTTCATCTCCGGCTGCTACACGAGCGACCTCGACATGATCCGCGCCTCCTTCGAGGACGTGGTCATCGAGCCGCAGCGTCAGGCGCTGATACCGGGTTTCCAGAGCGTGCGGCTCGCGGCGATGACCGCCGGGGCGCTCGGCTGCTCGATCTCGGGCGCGGGTCCCGCGGTGTTCGCCTGGGCGCTTCAGAAGGATGCGCACGCGGTGCTCGAGGCCATGCGGCGCGAGTTCGCCGGCGCCGCCACGGCGATCGATGAGTGGCTGGTCGACATCGGCGCGAGCGCGGGCGCGCGCCTCCTCGAGAGCGGCTGATCGGCGCCGCGGGCAGGGGAGCATCGTGCGTTTCATCAGCACCCGCGACGCGACGCTCACGGCGAGCTTCGGCGAGGCGCTCGCCCGGGGGCTGGCGCCGGACGGGGGGCTGTACGTGCCCGTGGAGTGGCCGCGCATCGCGCCGGCCGCCTTCGGCGCCCGCTCGGATCTCGCCGGCCTCGGGGCCCGGCTGCTCGCGCCGTTTCTCGCCGGCGACTCCCTCGCCGAATCGCTGCCGGCGATCACCTCCGAGGCGTTCGATTTCCCCGCCCCGGTGATCGCCCTCGGCTCCGGGGGACGGCTCGCCGTGCTCGAGCTCTTTCACGGCCCGACGGCGGCCTTCAAGGACTTCGGCGCGCGGTTTCTCGCCGCCGCGCTGACCCGGCTGCGCACCCACGAGCCGCGGCCGCTCACCATCCTGGTGGCCACCTCGGGCGACACCGGCGGGGCGGTGGCGGCCGCCTTCCACGGCAGGCCGGGCTTCGAGGTCGTGGTGCTCTTCCCCAAGGGGCTGGTCTCCCCGACGCAGGAGCGCCAGCTCACCTGCTGGGGCGGCAACGTGCGCTCCTTCGCCGTGCGCGGCACGTTCGATGACTGCCAGCGACTGGTCAAGCAGGCGTTTCTCGACCGCGGCTGGCAGGAGGAGCGCGCGCTGTCCTCGGCCAACAGCATCAATCTCGGCCGGCTGCTGCCGCAGGCGATCTACTACGCCGCCGCGAGTGTCGCGGTCTGGCGCTGTCACGGGCAGCCGGCCTCGTTCATCGTGCCGAGCGGCAATCTCGGCAATGCCGTCGCCTGTCTCTGGGCGCGAAAGCTCGGGCTGCCGATCGCGGAAGTGGTGCTCGCTCACAATGCCAACCGCACCGTGCCCGAGTTTCTCGACACCGGCGAGTGGCGACCCCGGGCGAGCGTGCAGACGCTCGCCTCGGCGATGGACGTCGGAGACCCGAGCAACATGGAGCGCCTGCGCGCGCTCTTTCCCTCGCTCGAGGAGATCCGCCATGCGGTGAGCGCCTGCGCCATCGACGATCAGGCGATTCGCGCCCGCATCAAGGCGGCCTACGCCGAGCTCGGGCAGATCTGGTGTCCGCACACCGCGACGGCCGCGGAAGCGTACGAGCGGCTGCCCGATGAGCGGCGCCGCCGCGGACGCTGGGTGCTGGTCGCGACCGCGCACCCGGCGAAATTCAGAGAGATCGTCGAGCCGCTCATCGCGCGCGAGGTGCCGGTGCCCGAGTCACTTGCTAAGCTGTTCTCGCGCCCGGCGCAGTACCGCGAGATCGCGGCGGATCTCGCCTCGCTGCGCGCGGCGTTGCGCGAAGGCGCCCTGGCTACGGGAGGTTGAGTGGAAGATCTCAGGAGATTGCCGCCTGCGGCCTGGGCGCTGGTCGCCGGCGCCGCGGGCCTTGGTTTCGGAGTCTCGTGGCTCTGGCGCTGGTACCGCCACTACAGCGCCCGCAAGGCGCTGCGCACCGCGGTGACCCATGCGGGCCTGGATCACCTGGTGGACGTTCTCGTGCCGGACGGCATGGGCGGCGGCTTTCACGTCGATTTCCTGCTGCTCACCGTGCGCGGGGTGCTGGTGATCGATCTGCGCGATGTGCGGGGCAACATCTTCGGCGGCGATCAGATGGCGGATTGGACGGTGATGGACGGTCCGCGCCGCTTCACGTTCACCAACCCTCAAAGCGGACTCTATGACCGGGTCGCCGCCGTGAAGACGCTCGCGACGGAGGTGCCGGTCGAAGGCCGGGTGGTGTTCACGCGGCGGGGGAAGTTCCCGAAGGGCTTGCCCAAGTGGACGCTCATGATCGACTCGCTGCGCACGGAGTTTCCGGCGATGGAACAGGAGGCGGAAGCCGGCGCGCTGGCCCGCTTCCGGGAAGGCTGGGAGCGGATCAAGGGCGCGGTGAAGCCGAGCTACATGGCGCACATGCGTTAGGGCTTGCCCGCGTGGTCGGCGAGCACGAGCGAGACGCACGCCGTCAGCTTCTCGGCGTAGTCGAGGTGCAGGAATTCATTCGGACCGTGCGCATTCGAATGCGGGCCGAGCACACCGGTGATGAAGAACTGAGTGCGCGGGAATCGCTCCCCGAGCATGCCCATGAAGGGAATGGTGCCGCCGCAGCCGATGTGCACCGCCTCGGGCCCGAAGATGCGCCGTGAGGCCTGTGTGATCGACTCCTCCAGCCACGGGGCGAAGGCGGGCGCATTCCAGCCGGGGCTCGCCGCGCCCGATTCGAAGCGCACCTGCGCGCCGTAAGGCGGGCTCGCCTCGAGCGCCGCCTGGATGGCGCGCGCCGCCCGCCCGGCATCGCAGGTCGGCGGCAGGCGCAGCGACAGCTTGAAGCTCAAGGCGGGAAGCAGCACGTTTCCGGCCGAGAGCGTCGGGGGAAGCCCATCGACGCCGGTGACCGCGAGGGTCCCCTTCCAGGTGCTGTTGATGAGCAGCTCCACCGGATCGTCCGACAGGGCGCGCACCCCGCTCGCCCAGGGGAGCTTGCCGGCGACGGTCGCGCCGAGCACGCGCGCGGCGGCCTCGATCTGCTGGCGGCGGTCCGCAGGGATGCTCACCGTGAGCTCATCGAGCAGCAGGCTCCCGTTGACCGGGCTCTCGATCCGGGCGAGCAGTTGCTCGGCGATGCGAAACGGCGTCGGCGCGATGCCGGTCGCCATGCCCGAGTGCACGCCTTCCTCGAGCACCCGCACGTGCAACACGCCCACGAGATTCCCGCGCAGCGACGTCGTGCACCAGACCTGCTCGTAGTTGCCGCATTCGGCGTCGAGGCAGACGACCAGGGAGGGGTCGCCGATCTGGTCTCCGAGCGCCTCGAGATGCGCGGGCAGATCGATGCTGCCGCTTTCCTCCGACGCCTCGATCAGCAACACACAGCGCGGGAGCGGCACGCGCTGCGCCTTGAGCGCGGCGACGGCGGTGAGGGAGCTGAACACGGCATAGCCGTCATCGGCCGCGCCGCGGCCGTAAAGCTTGCCTTCGCGCAGCACAGGCTCCCAGGGACCGAGGCCGGGCGACCAGCCGGTGAATTCGGGCTGCTTGTCGAGATGACCATAGAGCAGCACACACCCGGGCAACTCACCCGGAACGTCGACCCACAGCAACGGCGTGCGTCCCGGAAGCCGGCGGATCGCGATCCTCGCGCCCGGGACCGGCTGCTTGCGACACCACTCGGCCATCAGCTGCACCGCCGCCTCCATGTGGCCGTTGCGCTCCCAGTGCGGGTCGAACAGGGGCGACTTGTTGGGAATGCGCACGTAGGCCTGGAGACGCTCGGTGATGGAGTCGCGCCAGGCGGTGGCGATGAAGCGGCGCAGCAGATCGATGTCCATTTTTAATCTCCTGACTATTCAATTAGATATTGACTTATTATAAAGTAACTTCTGGAATCAAGAACATCCGTCGGGCCGCCGCGGTGCTGTGGCGTGCGAGGCGCTCGAGCGGCTCCCCGCGCGCCTGGGCGACCACCGCGGCGATGTGGGGCAGGAAGGCGGGCTCGTTGCGGCGCGTCGCGGGCCGCACGATGAGATCGCGCGGCAGAAGGTACGGCCCATCCGTCTCGAGAAGCAACCGCCCGGAGGGAATCGAGCGCACGAGCTCGAGCAGATGCCCCCCGCGGCGCTCGTCGCAGATCCAGCCCGTGATGCCGATGTCGAGTCCCATCTCGAGATAGCTCTCGAGCTCCGCGCGCCCCCCGGTGAAGCAGTGCGCGACGCCGCCGGAGAGAGAGCCGAGGTGCTCGCCGAGAATGGCGGCGAAGTCCGCGTGCGCCTCGCGCTGATGCAGGAACACCGGCTTGCCGACTCGCGCGGCGAGCTCGAGCTGCCGGTGAAACGCCTGCCGCTGCTGCGCCCGGGGCGAGTAGTCGCGGTAGTAGTCGAGTCCGCACTCGCCGACCGCCACGACCTGCGGCTCGAGCGCGAGGCGCTCGAGCTCGGCGAGCAGCCCGGGAGTGAGCTCGCTCGCATGGTGGGGATGCACTCCCGCCGTGGCGAACAGACGTCCGGGATGGGCGCGGCAGAGCTCGATCGCCTGCCGGGTGCTCGCGCCCGAGGCACCCGTCACGATCATCTGCACGACGCCGGCGCCGGCGGCGCGGGCGATCACGGCCTCGCGGTCCGCGTGGTAGCTGTCGTGGGTGAGATTGATGCCGATGTCGATGAGGGGCGCCGGCGAGCGCGGGGTGGCCGGGGGAGGCGCGGGGGAAGGCGGGAGTGGCAGTGTGCTATCGTGAGTCATGATGGCGGCACATTTTACCGGGGGGAGGTGCTCCATGAACGGTGTTCCCCAGACGGCCGGCCCCGCGCAAATGGACGGTCTCGGCCTGCGCGTCCTGTGCATGCTGCTGTTCGCGTTCGTCTTCTGGATTCTCGGCTGTACGCTCGCGGTCACCGCGATCGCGCAACTGCTCGCGCGGCTCTTCACGGGCCGTGCCAGCCCCGAGCTCGTGCGCTTCGGTAGCGCGCTGGCGCAATACACCCGGCAGGTGGTCGAGTATCTGACCTTCGTCACGGAGACGCCCCCGTACCCACTCAGCCGTTTCCCGGGGTAGCCTGACCGCGCCATCGATGATGAGCGGAGAGAACAAGAAACGCCTGCTCGATGAGCTGCGGATCGACCGCGACGAGCGCGAGCCGCAAGGCACGGGGCCTCTCGGCAAATGGCTCGCGGCCGGGGGCGCCGCGCTCGCCATCGCCGTGGCGGCGGTGCTGCTGTGGGTGCGCGGGAGCACCATCGACGTGGAGGCGGCCACGGCCGTCGCGGCCTCGGCGGACAGCGCGCCGGCCGCCATCCTTCAGGCGACCGGCTACGTGACCGCCGAGCGCAAGGCGACGGTGTCCTCCGAGATCCCGGGGCAGCTGTCGCAGGTGGACGTCCAGGAAGGCGAGTCCGTGCACCGCGGACAGATCCTGGCGCGACTCGAGGACAGCACGCAGCGGGCGGCGCTCGATCAGGCCGGGGAGCAATTGCGGGCCGCCGAGGCGCAGCTGCGCGAGTATCGGGTGCAGCTTGCGCAGGCCCGGCGCGACCTCGCCCGCGATCAGGCGCTGATCGGACAGCATCTGGTCTCGGAGCAGGCGCTCGAGACCGCCGAGACCCAGGCCGCCTCACTCGCCGCGCAAGTGCTGACGCAGCGGCGCAACGTGGCCGTCGCCCGCGCCGGGGTGCAGGTCGCGCGGGTGCAGGAGGATTACACCGTCGTGCGGGCGCCGTTCTCGGGAGTGGTGGTCGACAAGGCGGCACAGATGGGGGAGATGATCTCGCCGATCTTCGGCGGCGGCGGCTTCACGCAGACCGGCATCGCGACGGTGGTCGACATGCACTCGCTCGAGGTCGACGTCGATGTCAACGAGGCGTACATCCACCGCGTGAAGCCGGGGCAGGCGGCGACCGCGGTGCTCGATGCGTATCCTGACTGGAAGATCCCGGCCCATGTGATCGCCATCGTGCCGACGGCCGACAAGAGCAAGGCGACCGTGAAGGTGCGCGTCGCGTTCGACAAGCTGAGCCCGCGCATCCTGCCGGAGATGGGCGTGCGGGTGTCCTTCCTCGGAGCCTCGCCCGGGCAGGCGGGGGGAGCCACGCCGCTTCGCGGGGTGCTGGTGCCGGCCTCGGCGATCGTGCGCCGCGGCGGACGCAGCGTCGTGTTCCTCATCCGGGGCGATCGCGCGCGCGAGCAGGCGGTCTCCGCCGGGGTCGTGCGCGGGGACCTGCGCGCGGTGGAGGGCCTCGGCGCGGGCAGCGAAATCGTGAAAGCCCCGCCCGCGCGCCTCACCGACGGGGCGCGCATCGCGGTGAAGTCGGACAATGGGTGACAACCGTCACATCGACGGGTGACGAACCGCACCGGGGACGAGGTCTTCGACGGGAGACCCTCGTGCCGCCGCTGGTTCGATAGCGCAGCCGTTAGGGAGTCATTGCCATGAGCGCTCTGGTCGAGATCCGCAATCTCAGCAAGGTGTACGTGCGCGGCAAGCAGAAGCTCGAAGTGCTGCACCACGTGAATCTCGACATCGGCGAGGGCGACTTCCTCGCGCTCATGGGGCCTTCGGGCTCGGGCAAGACGACCCTCCTCAATCTGATCGGCGGGCTCGATTCCCCGAGCGACGGCACGATCGCCGTGGCCGGACGGCGCATCGATCGGCTGAGCCAGAGCGAGCTCGCCCGCTGGCGCGCCTCGCATGTCGGCTTCGTGTTCCAGTTCTACAACCTGCTGCCGATGCTCTCGGCACTTCGGAACGTCGAGCTGCCGCTGCTGCTCACGAAGCTCCCCGCCGCCAAGCGCCGGCGCAATGCGCAGATCGCCCTGGAGCTCGTGGGACTCGCGGACCGTGCCGCGCACAAGCCGGGCGAGCTCTCCGGCGGACAGCAACAGCGCGTCGCGATCGCGCGCGCCATCGTCTCGGATCCGAAGCTCCTGGTGTGCGACGAGCCGACGGGCGACCTCGACCGGCAGTCGGCCGCGGAGGTGCTGACGCTGCTGCAGCATCTCAATCGCGAGCAGGGCAAGACCGTCGTCATGGTGACTCACGACCCGAAGGCCGCCGAATACGCCACGCACACGCTGCACCTCGACAAGGGCACGCTGGTCGAGGCGGCGCAATCGGGTGCGCAGGCCGTCTCGTGAAGTACTTCAACCTCGTCTGGTCGGCGCTCTTCCGGCGCAAGGCCCGCACGCTGTTCACGCTGATCTCGGTGATCGCGGCGTTCCTGCTCTTCGGGCTGCTCGACTCGGTGCGCGACGCGTTCGCGAACGCCGGACAGAGCGTCGCCGGCGCGAGCCGCCTGATCACCATCTCCAAGGTGAGCTTCATGGTGTCGCTGCCGAAGAGCCTCGACATGCGCATCGAATCGGTGCCGGGGGTGGGCGCGGTGACGTACGCGAACTGGTTCGGCGGCATCTACCAGGATCCGAAGAACTTCTTCGCCAACGAGGCGGTCGCGCCGAACTTCTTCGACGTGTACTCGGAGTTCAAGATGTCTCCCGCCGAGCAGCGCGCGTTCAAGGACACGCGCACGGGAGCGGTGGTGGGGGAGAGCCTCGCGAAGCGCTTTCACTGGAGGATCGGCGATCAGATTCCGCTCGAGGCGACCATCTTTCCGCAGAAGAGCGGCTCGAACACCTGGACCTTCAATCTGGTCGGCATCTATCACGTCGCCAATCCGCGCGAGAAGGCCCAGGAGGGGGCGATGTTCTTCCACTGGAAGTACTTCGACGAGGCGCGCGCGTTCGGCAACGGACGGGTGGGCTGGTACATCGAGAAGATCGCACGTCCGAAGGACGCCGACCGCATCGCGCGCGCGATCGATGCGATCTCGGCCAATTCCGGCCACGAGACCAAGACCCAGAGCGAGGACGCCTTCCAGGCGTCCTTCGTGAGCCAGTTCGCCAACATCGGCCTGATCGTCGGCTCGATCATGGGGGCGGTGTTCTTCACGCTCATCCTGCTCACGGGCAACACCATGGCGCAGACGGTGCGCGAGCGCATTCCGGAGCTCGCGATCCTGAAGACCATCGGCTTCTCGAGCCGGAGCATCCTCGGCCTCGTGCTCGCCGAGTCGGTGCTGCTGCTCGCGATCGGAGGGGCGGCGGGACTCGCGCTGGCCGATCTCGCGGTGAGCGTGATCCGCAACCGGCTCGGGGATCAGATCCCCATGCTGCCGGTGGGCTTGCCGATCTGGCTGCAGGGGCTCGGGCTGATCGCGCTCATCGGCCTCGTGGTCGGGGCGCTGCCGGCGCGGCGCGGCATGCGGCTGCGGATCGTCGATGCGCTCGCGGGACGCTGAGGCAGCGCATCATGTGGCGCAAGATCGGATACGTCCTGCTCGTCACCGTCTCGGCGGCGTTGCCCGTCGTGGCCCTGGTGGCGATGCCCGCGTGGGCGTTCCCGGTCGCCCTGGCGCTGCTCACCGCGTGGCTCGTGCTCACGCGCGCCGGACGTCAGGCCTGGTCGGCCACCGCGGTCGGCATCGCCACCATACCCCGGCGCCTGGGCTCGTCCTTGGTGGTGGTGATCGGCATCGCCGGGGTGGTCGGCGTGCTCGTGGGGCTGCTCTCGATGGCGGCGGGATTTCGCGCGACGCTGCAGCAGACCGGGAGCGATGACACGGCGATCGTGCTGCGCGGCGGGTCGCAGACGGAAATCAATTCCGTGGTGGACCACGATGCCGCGGTCGTCATCTCCCAGGAGCCGCAGGTCAAGCGGGATCCGCAGGGTCGGCCGATCGCATCGCCGGAGCTCGTGGTGGCCGCCACCGTCCCGAAGAGGGGCAGCGGGGTCGAGGCCAACGTCGAGATCCGCGGCGTCGGCGCGCAGGCCTGGGCGCTTTATCCGAAGCTGCGGATCATCGCGGGACGGCGATTTCAGCCGGGGCTGCGCGAGCTCATCGTCGGCAAGGACGCCGCGCGCGAGTTCGCCCACACCCGCATCGGCTCGAAACTCGACTTGAGCGGACAGCCCTGGACGGTGGTGGGGGAATTCGACTCGCACGACTCGCACGACTCCGAGTTCTGGGCGGACGCCAACGTGGTCGCCACGGCATACCACCGGGGCAGCAGCACGAGCTCGGTCACGGTGCGGTTGAAGAGCGCCGGGGATTTCGCTGCCTTCAAGGCCGCGATCGCGAGTGATCCGCGCCTGAAGCTCGAGGTGCAGAGGACGCGCAGCTACTTCAACGCCCAGTCCGAGGGGCTGACCCGGATCCTGCGGGTGCTCGGCACCACCGTCGCGGTGATCATGGCGATCGGCGCCCTGTTCGGCGCGCTCAACACCATGTACGCGGCGATCGCGACGCGCGCGCGCGAGATCGCAACGCTGCGGGCGATCGGATTCCGCGGCGCGCCGGTGGTCGTTTCGGTGCTGATCGAGACGCTGCTGCTCGCGCTCCTCGGCGGCGTCGTCGGAGCGGGCATCGCCTGGGCGCTGTTCGACAACTACACCGCCTCGACCCTCGGCGCCAACTTCAGCCAGGTCGTGTTCCGGTTTCGCGTGACGCCGGCGCTGCTCGCCGCGGGTCTGAAGTGGGCGCTCGCGATCGGCTTTCTCGGCGGACTCTTCCCCGCGCTGCGCGCCGCGCGCCGGCCGGTCACCGAGGGTCTGAGGGAGTTGTAGCGCCCCGCCCGCCGGTGAGGCCGGCCCGGGCGCCTATGCGCGCGACTCGAGCGCCGCGCACAGCGCGCTCACCGCGCGCTCCTGCTGATCCCAGGAGGCGACCAGGCGCGCGGTGCCGCCCTGAGGGGCGCCCCAGTCGTAGAACTCGAAGCCGGCGGCTCGCAGGCGCGCCTTGCCCTCGGCGCCGAGCTCGACGAAGACCTCGTTCGCCTCCACCGGATGCAGCAGCCGCTCGCCCGCGGCCTTGCCGATCCGGCGCGCGAAGTCGTTGGCGCGACGGGCGTTTCGCTGCCAGAGGCCGGTCTCGACGTAGGCGAGGAGCTGCGCGGCGGCGTAGCGCGACTTCGAGAGCAGATGGCCCGCCCGTTTGCGCCGCAGCTCGAAATCACGCACCAGGTCGCGATCGAAGAACACGACGGCCTCGGCCGCGAGCGCGCCGTTCTTGGTCGCGCCGAAGGAGAGAACGTCGACGCCGGCCCGCCACGTGACATCCCCGGGGTGGCAGTCGAGGCCCACGAGGGCATTGGCGAAGCGCGCCCCGTCCATGTGCACCTTCAGGCCGTGCGCATGCGCCACCTCGCACAGCGCCGCGAGCTCCGCGGGCCGGTACGCGGTGCCGAGCTCGGTCGCCTGACTCACCGAGACGGCCGCGGGCTGCACCGTGTGCACCGACGTCGGGTGCGCATCGAGCGCGGCGGCGAGCGCCCCGGCCGTCATCCGGCCGTGCTCCCCGGGAAGGAGCGCGAGCTGCGCACCCCCGGTGAAGAATCCGGGCGCGCCGCACTCATCGCAG
>JAKAZP010000423.1 GCA_021815905.1 Pseudomonadota bacterium
GCATCGACGCCCAGCGCTGCAGCACGTCATCGCCGAGACCCGACAGGTAGCAGGGGGTGGGCGGCGCTTCCCATTCGGGTGGCACGGCGCGGCCGCGCGCTGCCGCGATCCAGAACACCAGTTTGGCGTCCGGCTCCGGCTCGTCCGCCGCGTCGGTGACGCGCACCGGCCGGTTCCGCGGTCGCAGGTCGGAGCGCAGGCCGAGGTAGCGCAGCACGGTGTCGGCCGTTCCGCCGGGCAGCGCCGAGGGTTCCCCGTCCCACACCGCGAGCAGCAGATGGCATCGGCCGATCAGCGCTCGGGTCAGGTTCAGATACTGCAGATCGCTCAGCGTTTCGGCGCTGGCCGGTCCGTCGGTGGAGACGTCCGGCGCCAGCGGCAGCTCCGAGCAGCGCACCTGGGGGTGGGCGAGGAGCCTCGTGAGCTCCGCGCGCGCGGCCGGCTCGAAGTCCGCCGCGTAGTGCTGCAAGGGCCCCGGGAGCACCGCATCGACGCCGAGCCCGCTCTGCAGCGCGATCCGCGCCGCCAGCAGATCGGTCCCGCTCGCCATGCCGGACATCACTCGAATCTTGGTATCGGGCAGGTGCGCATGGATCTGCTCGAGAAATGCCCGGATCGCCGCGCCCACCCGCTCGGTCTCCTCGGGATCGAGATCGCGGTGCCCGGAGACGCCGATGACGAACGGCGCATCGCCCCACGCGGCACTCAGCGGGCCGTCCTCGGGCAAGGGTGCGGGTTTCGACTCTGCGGCCGGCAGGGTGGGGGGACGGTCGGAGTTCATGGTGCGATGCGTATCGGATGACCCGCCGCCGCGCCGAAGCGACTGTGACTCGATTCTGTATCAGTTGTGAAACGCTGGCAAATGCGCCGACGCGGCTCGTTCCGACGCGTCCGAAGCCCGGCGGCGCCGTCGGGCGGCCATGGACTGTGCTCCGGCAGCGGCGTACCATGCCGCGCAAATAACAAGGGTCGCTCAGTACCGATCGGGTCCGTAGATGTGCCGCGTTCCAGGGGTATTGCCGAAGGTGATGTCTGTCCGAGACTAGGACGATTGCCGATCCACCGCCGCCCATGACCTACACGGCGGTGCCCCCGCTGTCGGGAGCCGTGCTCGATGAGAACGCGTGGGAGGATCTGCTGAGCTTCATCGAGGATCGAAGGGTCATCCCGATCGTCGGTCCCGAGCTGCTCATGGTGAACGTCGAGGGCCGGCCGCGGCTCCTCTATGACTGGGTCGCTGAGCGGCTCGCCCAGAAACTCACCGTCGATGTCCGCGAGTTGCCGCCGCACTACAATCTCAACGACGTGGTGTGCCTGTTCCTCGCCAACCGCGGGCGGCGCGAGGAGGCGTATGTCCGGCTGCGCGGAATCCTGAAGGATGCCGAATTCGAGCCGCCGCTCGCGTTGCGTCAGCTGGCGGCGATCAGCGATTTCGATCTGTTCGTCTCGACCACGTTCGATGGGCTCCTCGAGACGGCGATCAACCACGAACGATTCGGAGGGGTCGCCTCGACCGAGGTGATCGCCTATACGCCGAACCGCGTGAGCGATCTGCCCGCCGAGCGCGAGCGGCTCACGCGCCCGGTGGTGTATCAGCTCTTTGGCAAGCTCTCGGCCTCGCCGAGCTACGTGATCTCGGATGAGGATCTGCTCGAGTACCTCTGCGCGCTGCAGAGCGAGCACCTCGCGCCCGAGCGGCTCTTCCACGAGCTTGAGCACAATCACCTGCTGGTGATCGGCAGCAGCCTCACCAACTGGGTGGCGCGGCTCTTTTTGCGCATGGCCAAGCGCCAGCGCCTCTCCGCGCCGCGCGACGTCGGGGAGGTGCTCGCCGATGACCACACGCTCGAGGACGAGCGGCTGGTGCGATTTCTGCACCAGGTGAGTATGCATACGCGCATCTACCGCGGCGCGGAGCGCTTCGTCGCGGAGCTGTCCGAGCGCTGGCAGGCGCGCCGCGCACCGGCGCGCAGTGGTGCGGGCAATGGCGCCGGCCCGGCGCGCTTTCTGCTGCCGGCGCGCGAGATGCCGGACAACGCGGTGTTCATCAGTTACGCCCGCGAGGACCTGCCGGCGGTGCAGCGGATCAAGGCGGGACTGGAGGCGGTCGGCGTCACCCCCTGGTTCGATCTCGATCAGCTCGAAGTCGGCGATGATTTCGACCGCAAGATTCAACGCAACATCGGCCGCTGCTCGTACTTCATTCCGGTGATCTCCGCCAATACGCAGCGGCGCCTGGAGGCGTACTTCCGGCGCGAGTGGAACTACGCGCTCGACCGGGCGCGCAACATGGCCGACGGCGCGCTGTTCATCCTGCCGGTCACGCTAGATGCCACGGGTGCGGCCGATGCGATCGTGCCGGAGCGCTTCCGGGCCCTGCACTTCACTTCGCTGCCGGCGGGGACGGTGACGACGGAATTCGCCGCCCGCCTCGCCGAGCTCACTCGGGCACGCTCGGCATGAGCGAGGCGGCGGGCGGCATGGCCGAGCTGACGAGTGGCCCGGCAACGGTCGACGCGCGTAACCCCTGGCTTGGACTGGTGTCCTTCACCGAGGAGACCCGCGCCTACTTCCATGGCCGCGATGAGGAGGTTGCCGAACTCGCCCGGCGCGTGCAGCGCCGCCGCCTGACGGTGCTGTTTGGCAAGTCGGGACTGGGCAAGACCTCGATCCTGCGCGCGGCACTGGCACCGAAGCTGCGCGAGCAGGGTTACTGCCCGGTGTACGTACGCATCGACTACGGGCGCGAGAGCCCCGAGCCGGCCGAGCAGATCAAGGACGCAATCCGCCGTGCCGCGAACGTCTCGGGACATTGGACTCAGGTCGGCGTGTCCGCCGCCGGGGAGTCGCTCTGGGAGTTTCTGCACCACCGCGACGATGTGTTGCGCGATGCTGCCGGGGCTGCGCTGATCCCGCTGCTCATTTTCGATCAGTTCGAGGAGCTCTTCACGCTGGC
>JAKAZP010000424.1 GCA_021815905.1 Pseudomonadota bacterium
CCTGCTGATGCCGGCCGCAGCGTGATGTTGCAGCCGTACCTCGACCAGGTGGATCGACAGGGCGAGACCGCGCTGATCTACTTCGCCGGCCGCTTCAGTCACGCCGTTCGCAAGGGGCCGCTGCTCGCCGCGGGCGGCGCCATGGCGGGCGGGCTGTTCGCCCCCGAGCGGATCACCGCGCGCGCTCCCTCGGCGGCGCAGCTCGGGGTGGCCGAACGGACGCTCGCGGCGCTGCCGTTCCCCGCGCCCGTTTACGCCCGGGTGGACCTGCTCGCCGCCGCGGGAGGCGAGCCGGTGCTGCTCGAGCTCGAGCTCACCGAGCCGTCACTGTTCCTCGCGCACGCCCCGGGGGCGGCGGCGCGCCTCGCGGCTCATTTGCGCGACCAAGTGCCGCTCTCATCGCGGTAGTACCAGCCGTTCTTCGAGGCATGCGCCTCCCAGCGCTCGGCGAATACCCGGCGAATGTTGGCGGCCCACTCGGGATGTCCGTTGGCGCGGGCGATCTGCTCGTAGAGAAGGGACAGATCGCGGTTCTGCTGCGCCACCAGTCCGGCGAGGACCGCGCGCTCGCCGAGCGGCACGCTGCCCTGATCGCGCACGGCGAGCGTGCCGCTCGCGGTGAGCCCGATCACGCCCGAGGCGAAATAGGGCTTGAGCTTGAGGAAGCGCTGATGGAGCGAGGCGATGATCGCGCGAATCTGGGGCGTCGAGATGTCGAGGTTCGGCTGTCCCTGGGCGTACGCGGCCGGAATCAGCAGGTCCAAGACGCGCGCGGTGGCGGCGAGCAGCACCGAGTCGTGCCCGGAGGAAGTCCCCGCGTCGGAGGAGGGCGGCGGGGTCGGCGGGGTCGGCGGGGTGCTCTGCTGCTTCGAGGCCGGGGCGCCGGCGCCGCCGGTGACCGCGTTGATGATCTGGTCGGCCGCCCGCTGCGCCTGCGCGCGCGGGAAGTAGACGTTGACCGTGACACAGCCGACCACGAGGGCCAGGGCGAGCGCGAGGGTTGCCGGGACGCCGATCGCTCTTTTCATGGGGTGCGCTCCGCAGGAATGTGACTGCTCATTGTGGCATCAGTCGCTGAACCGCGGCTGACCGGATCGCCGGAATGTTACCTCCGTCGCGGACTGCGCGCACGACCCGACTCACTTCACCACGATGTTGTCTCCGTGCATGCCGGCCTGGATCTGGGTTATCAGTCGCCGCCAGTCGACCCGCCGCACGTTGCCGATGATGTTGAGCTTCGGGATGCCGCTTCCCTGGACGAGGTAGTAGCCGCCGTCGGGGGCGGGCCCGGCCCCGGACATCAGGCAGACGCCGTTCGCGAGCCGGCAGCCGATGCCGACCCGGGCGTAGTGGAACGTGTGGAAGAAGCGCAGCACCCCTGACTCGAGCGCCGCCGTCACCGCTCCGGAGCTGCCCCCGAGCCCGGCGATGCGTGTCACGGCGCGCTGGCTGATGAGGTGCCGGGAGCGATCGCCCGGCATGGTGTAGATCCGCGCGTCGAAAGCCACCGGCGACCAGCCGAAGAGCTCGAGCCCGCGCACGCTGGCGTCCACCCGGCCGGTCATGGATCCGATCGCGAACGTATGGGTCACCAGATCGAGATCGAGCCCGCGCGCGCTGACATCGGCGGTGAGCTGGGGGAAGGAGCCGAGGGGATTCTCGAGCTCGATGTGGCTGCCGGTGATGGTGCCGTCGAACACCCTGGCGATGAGATCACCCTCGAAAGTGAGGTGGTGGTGGCGGTAGCGCACCAGCGGGATTTGACCGGAGAGCTGCCCGCTCATCACCGGCCAGCCGAATGCCTGCGACAGGCGCGGCATGCTGATCGGCGTCACGTCGGCGTCGAAGTCGACCTTCGCCTCCGGCGTGCCGAGGTCGCGCGCGACCAGCGTGTGCACGATCACCGCGCCGTTCAGGAGCGGCAGCGTGGTATCGCCGCCGAGCAGCGCGAAGTTGCGCTGCCAGGCGACGAAGGTGAGCCGGGTCGCGCCGCCGGTGAGACCGTAGGCTCCGACCCGGCTCCATTCGAGATGGGAGGTCGCGACCGGGGCGCCTGGCACGCCCGTCCAATGAATGGCGCCGCTCGCCCGCTCGATCAGCAACTTCGATTGCGGATCGGAGACATTGAAGTTCCGCAGCTCGCAGTCGAGTCGGCTGACCTTGCCGGCGGCGATCTGCACCGAGGCGCTCGCCTCGCCGCTCGAATCGAGCGCGCCGAGCGCGGTCGCGGCGAGCGGCAGTTGCAGGAAGGTGGTGTAGGCGGCGGGAAAGCCGAGCCGGCTCACGGTCGCCTGGGCGCTCACGATCTCAGGGTGCGCGCCGAGACGGATCACGCCGTGCGCCTGGGCGTGGATCAGGCCGTCGCCGGCGAGCTCGAGGCGCGAGACCTCGAGGGCGCCCGCGGCGGTTCGGGTGAGGTCGAGCTGCACGGTCAGCGGGTGCGCGGTGAAATCGAGCAGCACGGGTCCCGTGAGCGCCTGACCATGCGAGCCGCGAAGCCGCGCGCGCAGCTCGAGCGCGCCGCCGCGGCGGGTCACGGTGCCGGTGAGCGCCGCGGCGAGGTTCTGGCCGACCACCGTGCCGGGTGAGTTGGAGTAGCCGAGATCCGCGCTGCGGGCGTTGATTGCGGCGGTCAGCCTCGGGGCCGAGGCGAGGTCGAGCCGGACGTCGGCGTGCCCGCTCACGGTGAATCCGGCGGGAAGCCGCGCCCAGGGGAGCGCAAGCCGCACCGCCTGCGCAAGATCGATGGCACGTCCGCCGGCGAGCACCGTCCAGCCCCGGGCCTGGAGCGAGCCCGAGAGTCGCACCGTGCCTCCGGCGAGCGGCAGGCCGGCGGCCCGCACCGTCCAGAGCTTCGGTCCCGGGTCGTAGCCGAGCGCCACCCGTGCGGTGAGCTTGCCGAGCGCGCCCGCCGAAGCCGCCAGCCGGCCGCCCCGGCAGCGAGTGCCCGCCGGG
>JAKAZP010000425.1 GCA_021815905.1 Pseudomonadota bacterium
GAGCGCGGGGATGTGGCTCACGGCAGCCGCCCGGCAGCGCTTCCAAGCGTTGCCGCACCGATGGCCGACTCCCCGGCGAGAGGCGGCGAGGCGGGGGTGACGGGATCCTCGATGGTCGGATCCGGGACCGGGTCAGGGATTCGTCGCGGTGACGAGCCAGATCGCGCCCGGCAGGAGCACCGAGTTGCCCACCTGATAGCGGATGAGCGCGGAGCGAATCGAGGCCGCCGCCGCAGCCTTGAGCTCCGGAGGCTGATCGGCGAGCGCGCGGCTGGCCGGACCCACGGCCATCGCGGTGTCCACGGCCGCATCGACCCCGCGGCCGGTGGCGATGTCGAGCGACAGCTCGATGGGCTCGAGATCGATGTTTTCGAAGCCCGCGCCGCCGAGGATGCCGAGCACGCGGCGCGCATCCGCGAAGGCGAACGGCCCGGGCTCCTCGGGGCCGGCCGGCGGCAGCCTCGGCACGTGCCGGCAGGCCTCCTCGAGCGGCAGCATCAGCCAGGGATTTCTCTTCGGCTCCCGCCAGCAGGCGAACACGAGGCGCGCTCCACGGCGCAGGCCGCGCCGCATGTTGGCGAAGGACTTCCGTGGCTCGGCGAAGAACATGACGCCGAAGCGCGAGAAGAGGAGGTGAGCCGCGCCGGGCTCGAAGGGGTGGACGGTCGCATCCGCCATGGCGAACTCGATGGGCAGCTCAGCGCCCGCGCGCTCGCGGGCGCGCTCGAGCATGGGGGCCGAGATGTCGACGGCGAGCACGCGGCCGCCGGGCGCGACGCGGCGCGCGAGCTCGATGCTCGTGAAACCGCATCCGCAGCCGACATCGAGCACCACCTCGCCGGGTGCGGGTGCCGCCCGCGCGAGCAGCGCATCGGCCACCGCCGCCAGCAGGATGTCCTGGTCGTGCTGCCGCGCGCGCCAGCGCTCCCCCGCCGGTCCGTTCCAGTAGGCGATCTGATCGGCGTTGTGATCGTCAGCGGTGAGCAGCGGCATGGTCCGGTCGATCTTAGCGCGAATCCCCGGGCCGCACACCGGCCGGAACGCTCGCGTTCGCCACCGAGCCGCGGGCCCGATCGCCGCACACTTCGACCCCCGTTCCGGGCCGGATCGGGTAGGATTCCGGCGTATCGGCCGCGAGGCCGCAGGGGTCGCCGCGGTCGGCGCGCGCTTGCGAGGGATTGAGACCGTGATCAAGAATTTTTCCGATCATGCGGCCAACGAGCGCACGTTTCTCGCCTGGGTACGCACCGCGATCGCGGTCATGGCCTTCGGCTTCCTGGTGGCAAAGTTCAACGTCTTCCTGCGGATTGCCGCTCAGACGCTGGCGGCAGGAGGTGCGCGGCTGACCGTGATGCGCACGAACGGCTTCGGCGATGTAGCGGGTTTGCTGCTGATTTCGGCCGGCACCGTGATGGTGGCCGTCGCGGCGGTGCGGTTCATTCGAACCGGGCGCACGATCGACAGCGCCGAGCCGCACGTCAGCAGTGACCGGGCGGACCTGCTGCTCGCGGGGCTCATGCTGATACTGGGCATCGCCCTCGTGGTGTACCTCTCCGAGACGCTGCTCTTCTCACTGTAAGCGGTGTATGAGTGACAAGCTGAAGGCCAACTCGCTCTCGTTCCTCGAGTCGCTCATCATGGGGGTGGCCGGCAGCGCCCCCGGATTCTCGATCGCGGTCGCAATCTCGGGGCTCCTCGGGACGGCAGGCTTCGTGTCGCCGAACGCGGTGCTCATTTTCGCGCTGCCGATGCTCGGCATCGCGCTCGCCTACAAGGGCCTCAACGGCAAGTTCGCCAACGCCGGCGCCGCCTACGAGTGGACCAAGATCGCCTTCGGCAGGATCTTCGGATACTTCTCCGGCTGGGCGCTGCTCTTCGCATCCATGGTGTTCATGGTCACGGGCAGCGTGCCGCTCGGCACCGCGACGCTCGATCTCATCGACCCCTCGCTCGCCGATCACGTGCTGCTCACGACCGGCATCGGCGCCGTCTGGTTCCTCGCCATCGGGGCCGTGCTGATCGCCGGCATCGAGATCACGAGCCGCGTGCAGGTCGTCATGAGCTCGATCGAGCTGCTGATCCTCTTCGGCATCTCGCTCGCCGCCTTCCTGCGCACGGCCACGGGACAGACGATCCATCCGTTTTCCTGGAGCTGGTTCGGTTTCCACTACTCGCGGGCGAGCTTCGCATCCTCCGCGCTCATCGTCGTCTTCCTTTACTGGGGCTGGGATGTCACCGCCAACCTTTCCGAGGAGACGCGCAACGAGCGCCCGAACGCGGCCGGCAATGGCGGGCTGCTCAGCGTCTTCGTCACCATCGCCTCCTTCGCCGCATTCACGGCGGCGACCCTGATGCTCTTTTCGCTGCGCGATGCCTCGGGATTCTCCGACAACCTGATCTATCACGTTGCGATCGCGGCGGGGCTCGGGAAGGCCGGCGGCTACGCGGCCGCGCTCGCGCTGATTCTCTCGAGCATCGCGACCCTCGAGACGACCATGCTGCAGTTCTCGCGGACGTTGTTCGCCATGGGACGGGATCGGGCGCTTCCGGGATTCTTCGGCGAGGTGCACGCCCGCACCGTCACGCCGGTGCGCACCATGTACCTGCTGCTCGCGCTCGGCCTCGCGGTGATCTTCGCCGCGAGCTTCATGCCCTCGATCGGCTCGATCCTCACCGATTCGGTCAATGCGATCGCCGTCCAGGTCTCGTATTACTACGGCCTCGCGGGGCTCGTCTGCGCGTGGATCTATCGGGAGAGCTATCGGGAGTCGCTCGCGACCTTCCTGCAATGCGCGGTGGCTCCGGGCTTGAGCGCCATCGCGCTGATCACGCTCGGGCTCTACGCCATCTCGACCTTCGATGCGACCACCCGCATCGTCGGCATCGGCGGCCTGATCGCCGGCATCCTGTTCTTCCGGCCCGGCGGCTATCGCGGCGTCGCCGCGGCGGCA
>JAKAZP010000426.1 GCA_021815905.1 Pseudomonadota bacterium
GGCTCCGCGCTGCCGCCCGAAATCGTCACCGCCACGACGCTGCTCTGCGACGGCGAGCTGGCGCGAGCGGAGGCACTCGTGCGCGCGTTCCTGATCAGGCATGGCCATCATGTCGAAGCGATGCGCCTGCTCGCGCGGATCGGTGTCGAAAGCGAGGTGCTCGACGATGCGCAGGTGCTGCTCGAGGCGGTCCTCGAGCTCGCTCCCGACCACCATGCCGCCCGTCTCGAACATGCGGAAGTGCTCCTCAAGCGCCACCTGTACCTCGAGGCGGAGAAGCAGCTGGAGTCACTGCTCGCAGTCGATAGCCGCAGCCGCAGCTATCGAACTCTCCATGCCATGACCCAGGTCGGATTGGGGCGGCACGAGCGCGCCATCGAGCTGTATCGGGAGTTGCTCGATGGCTCCAGTCACCCTGAGGAGCTTCACCTTTCCATCGGTCACCTGCTGAAGACCCAGGGATTCACCGACGCGGCCGTGGCCGCGTATTGCCTTGCGGCATCGACCCGTCCCGGCTACGGAGACGCCTACTGGAGCCTCTCGAATCTCAAGACCTACGAATTCACCGGCGAGGAGATCGAGCGCATGGTGAGTGCGGAATCGGCCCCGTCGGCCTCCGCCATCGATCGCTATCAGCTCTGCTTCGCACTGGGCAAGGCGTTCGAGGACCGGGCCGATTACGAGCGCTCGTTCGAGTACTACCGCCGGGGCAACGCGCTGAAGCGCGCGGAGAGCGGCTACCGGCCGGAGCTCATCGAGCGCAACACCCGCGAGCAGACCGAAGTATGTACCACCGCGCTCTTCGCGCGCCACCGCGAGAGCGGAGCGCGCGCGCCGGATCCGATCTTCATCGTGGGCCTGCCGCGTTCCGGTTCGACGCTGATCGAGCAGATTCTGGCCTCGCACTCGCGGGTGGAGGGCACGCATGAACTCGCCGACGTGCCGCGGTTGGTCGCTGAGCTGCAAGGACGGGACTCACGGTATCCGCGGCTGCTCGCGCGCATGAGCGGCGAAGACTTCCGCCGGCTCGGCGAGAGGTACCTGAGCGACACTCGCGCCTACCGCTCCGGCGAACGGCCGCACTTCATCGATAAGATGCCCAATAATTTCAGGCACCTCGGCCTCGTGCACCTCATGTTGCCCAATGCGAGGATCATCGATGTGCGGCGAGAGCCGATGGCCTGCTGCTTCGGCAACTTCAAGCAGCTGTTCGCCCAGGGCCAGGTGTTCACCTACGGCCTGGAGGACATCGCGCGCTACTACCGCACCTACCTCGAGCTCATGCGACACTGGGACGCGGTCCTGCCGGACCGCGTGCTCAGGGTGCATTACGAGGACGTGGTGGACGACCTGGAAGGAAGCGTGCGCCGACTGCTCGGGTTCTGCGGCCTCGAGTTCGAGCCGGCGTGCATCGCGTTCCATCGGACGGAGCGCGGTGTCCGGACGGCAAGCTCCGAGCAGGTTCGTCAGCCGATCTATCGCGCGGCCCTCGCGCAGTGGCGCCACTACGAACCCTGGCTGGGACCGCTCCGCGAGGCGCTCGGCGATGCTCTGACCCGCTACCGGGATTGATGCTTTCCGGCCGGCCGCGGTCCCCGAAACGCCATGGACGTGCGTGGGCCTGAGCGCCGAGCGGCACGCGGATCACGCAGCCTGCGGCCCGCTCACCCGGCCTGCACATCAGGATTACAGAACGGGACTCCCGCTGAGCGTCGCGGAGCGTGCGGCGACGGCGTGTCGTCCGTCCGGGCCGCTGCCGGAGCCGGCAGATGGCGGGCGCGCGTCTGCGAGGGCAGCTCTCCGAACAGCAGCTGATAGTTCTGAGAAAAGCGGCTCCAGTGCCAGACACCGTATCGAGCGGCGATATCTCCGATCGACTCTCGGTGTTTCTCGCCGGAGAGCAGATCGCGCCGCACGCGGTTGAGCTGCAGATTCCGGATGTACGCCGCCGGCCCCATTCCCAGGACCGACAGGAACATGCGTTCCAGAGCGCGCCGGCTGGTGCCCGTGTGCCTGCAAACCTCGACCACCGAGATGCCGCTCGTCAGGGAGTGATCGATGTACTCCTGCGCGAGCCGGAGCAGCCGCAGCGTACGCGACTGTGCGCATTGCGGTGCTCTGTGCGCGGCGCCTGCCGTGGTTCGTGAAATGATCCGCCAGAGCGCGTCGGCCACCGAGGATTTGAACGCCCTGGTGGCGGCGGAGTACTGGTCGACCGATTGCAGGTGCGCGAACGCGGCGAGCCCGGATTCGACGATCTCACGGAGGTTTCGTGCGCCGCGAGGCTCGTGAATGATATCGACGCTGCTCCACGAGTCGGTCTCCTCGACCAGGAGCTCGCAAGAAAGGTCCATGCAATACATGCTGAATCCGGTTGCGGTCTTGCCGACGAAGCCATTCTCTCTCGGGCACACCATCACGCGATCCGGCGTGAGGGTCGCTCCGTTGAACGTGCAGGCCGGGGAGCTCTCGGTCAGGATGCAGAGCCCCAGTCGGCTCGAGGGCGTCGTCGCGGCGACCGCGATCTCCTGATTGGCGTTCTCGGCATGGACCACGAGATCGCCACCAAAGTCGAAGGAGATGACACGCCCTTCAAACGCGCCAGGACTCACCTGCTGGTATTCCTGACCGTAGCCCTGATATCGCGCCGCCTGCGAATCGATGTCGCAAAAGAGCTCCGAGCGCACCCAGGGCGGCAGAGTCGTTAGCTCAATGAACACACGTTACCATTTGGCGCAAAACGGATAACGCACCTAAGGTATCGCCCGCTACCCTCCCGGTCAACGGCGATGGCCCCGATGCCGAGCCGTGTGCGTCGGCAAGCCGTCAGGGAAAAACCGATCCGGCGCGCAGAGGCATCGCTCGTGGCGGATACGGGCGGGCGCGCCATCGTGCGCCGCACAGGGCGGCGGCGGATTGCGCGCCTGCATCGGCACCGCAGTGAAG
>JAKAZP010000427.1 GCA_021815905.1 Pseudomonadota bacterium
AGGGTATCTGCACCAGGCCGCCGACCGGATCGCAGGTGAGGCCGAGGTTGTGCTCCATGCCGATCTCCGCGGCGTTCTCGATCTGCTCGTTGCTGCCCTGCAGGGCGGCGACGAGCCCGGCCGCGGCCATCGAGCAGGCGACGCCCACCTCGCCCTGACAACCCATCTCGGCGCCGGAGATCGAGGCGTTCTGCTTGTAGAGCATGCCGATCGCGGCGGCGGTCAGCAGGAAGCGGATCACGCCTTCATCGCCCGCGCCGGGCTCGAACCGGCGATAGAACTGCAGCACCGCCGGCACGATGCCCGCCGCGCCGTTGGTGGGCGCGGTGACCACGCGCCCGCCGGCGGCGTTCTCCTCGTTGACCGCGAGCGCGAACGCATTCACCCAGTCCATGGCGTCGAGGGGCTTCGGCGTGCCGCCCTCGGTGAGCACGCGATAGAGCTTCGGCGCGCGGCGGCGGACCTTGAGCGGTCCCGGGAGCACGCCGGTCTGGTGAAAGCCACGCTCCATGCAGCCCTGCATGACCTTCCAGATGCGCAGCACTCCCGCGCGCACCTGCTCCTCGCTCGCCCAGGTCCGCTCGTTGGCGAGCACCAGCTCGAAGATCTCGAGGCCGTGCTCGCGACAGAGGGCGAGCAGCTGCGCGGCATTTATGAGCGCGTACGGCGGGGCGGGGCGCCGGGTTGCCTCGGGCGCCTGCGTCTGCGCGCCGCGCAGGATGAAGCCGCCCCCGATGGAATAGAACTCCTCCTCCCGCAGCAACGCTCCGTCGGCGCCCCAGGCGCCGAAGCGCATGCCGTTCGGATGCAGCGGCAAGCGCTCCTGACGCAGCAGCAGCAGCTGTTGCTCCTCGTCGAACCCGAGCTCGTGCCGGCCCAACAGGCGGATGCGGGCGCTCGAGCGGATGCGCTGGAGCGCCGGCTCGATGGCATCGGGATCGACGGTTTCGGGCTCGGCCCCTTCGAGCCCGAGGAGAATGGCGCGATCGGTGCCGTGGCCGAGCCCCGTGAGAGCGAGCGAGCCGTACAGGCGCACGACGAGTTTCGCGGTGGCCTCGAGCCGTGCCTCACGCTCGAGCGCGAGGACGAACTCATGCGCGGCGCGCATGGGACCCATGGTGTGCGAGCTCGAGGGTCCGATGCCCACCTTGAAGATGTCGAAAACGCTCAATGCCATATCGTCTCCGTCTTCAGTCCCGTCCGCGCAGCCGGCGCAGCTGCCGGCGCGCGTGTTTGTCGGGGCGCTCCGCCGGACGTGGCGCCCTGATCGCCGCGCGTGCCGCGCGCTCGGCGAGCTGCGCCCGGCGCGCAGCGCTCGCCGGCGTCTCGACGTAATGATGCTGCGCTTGCGAAGCCGGCCCCCGGCGCTGCGGTATGCCGGCCACGGTGCATTCGTACTCCATGGTCCCTCGAATGAAGCTCACGAGATCGCCGTCGCGCACGCTGTGCGAGGGCCGCACCCGCTCGCCGTTGACGTGCACCTTGCCTCCACTCACCGCGCGCGTGGCCAGCGAGCGGGATTTGAAAAGTCGAGTGCCGAAGAGCCATCGATCGATGCGTGCCGCGCCCGGACCGGGTGCGGACTCCTCCGGGATCTCGCGGGAGCTCATGTCGGTCGGGCCGCTTCCTTGCTCATGATACGACCCTCCCGGTCTTGATGACGGACCGGCACGGATTGAACCCGACCCAGTAGCCGAGCTCATCCGGCGACCCGATGCTCCAGACGACGAAATCGGCGCTCATGCCCGCGGCCAGCACGCCGCGCTCGCCCTGAAGCCCGAGGGCGCGGGCGGCGTGTCGAGTGACTGCGGCCAGCGCTTCCTCGCAGGTGAGACCGAAGAGCCGGGTTCCCATGCTCATCGCCGCGAGCAGGGAGCACCCCGGGGCGGATCCCGGATTGCAGTCCGTCGCGAGGGCCACGGCCGTTCCCGCTGCGCGAAGCTCGGAAACGGGCGGTTTCGGCCCTCCCCCGAGGCAGTAGTAGGCGACCGGCAGCAGGACGGCCACCGTACCGGCTGCGGCGAGCGCCCGTGCCTCCGCGGCCGTCGCATGCTCGAGGTGATCGCAGGAGAGCGCGCCGAAGCGCGCCGCGAGAAGGCTGCCGCCGAGGTTCGAGAGCTGCTCCGAATGCATCTTGACCGGCAGGCCGAGCCCGGCCGCCGCCTCGTACAGCCTCTGCGCCTGCGCAACCGTGAATCCCACCGACTCGCAGAACACGTCGAGCGCATCGATCAGCCCTTCCTCGTGCAGCGCCGGGAGCCAGTGCGCGGCGATCGCCTCGATGTAGGCATCGGCCCTGCCGGTGAATTCCGGCGGAACCGTGTGGGCGGCGAGCAGGGTCGTTCGGACCGTGACCGGCGCCACCCTGCCGAGCGCGCGCGCCACTCGCAGCATCTTGGCCTCATCGGCCAGGGTCAGGCCGTAGCCGGACTTGATCTCGACCGTCGTCACCCCTTCCTCGGCCAGGGTCTCGAGCCGGGGCAGGCTCTCCTCGAAGAGCTGCTCCTCCGAGGCCGCCCGAACCGCGCGCATGGTGGACAGGATCCCCCCGCCCGAGCGGGCGATCTCCTCGTAGCTTCGTCCGCGCAGCCGCTCGGCGTACTCGGCGGCCCGGGTTCCCGAGAACACCAGGTGCGTATGGCAGTCGATGAGGCCGGGGGTGACCCAGGCGCCCCCCAGGTCATGGATTTCGCAGGATGCGGCGCCCGAGGGCAGGTCGTGCTCCTCGCCGAGCCATTCGATGAGTCCACCGCGCGTCAGGAGGGCGCCGTGCTCGATCCGGCCCATCGCGGGGTCGCAGGTGACGATTCGGGCATTGCGCCAGAGGTGCCGTGGCTCGGACATCCCGGAATATTACCCCTGGAGGTAACGGTTTCACTGCAGGCTCTCTTTGGGTACAATGCGCGCCCC
>JAKAZP010000428.1 GCA_021815905.1 Pseudomonadota bacterium
GAATTGTGGAAATTCCTTGATCCTGCGCTGTTCCGCGAGCGAGCACGGCGGCACCTCGCAATTCGCCTCGCGCCTGATCGGCCAGCGGGAGGTCGTGCGCATCTCACGCTCGAGGTCGCGGCGTCCGGGGGAGTTTCTGGCCTCGGTCACCGAATCGGAGCACCGGCAGATCGAGCCCGCGGTGATGGATTCGGAGATCGAGCGCCTGCCCGATCTTGCCGGATTCCTGAAGCTCGCGTCCTCGCCCGACTGGCGGCGGGTGAGGCTGCGGCCGCCGCCGCGGAATCGTGAGCTCTGCGCGGCGGATGCCGGGCGCGCTGCGCGCTCGGGGAGTCATCAAGATGCGCCCGCGCACCGGGCAACGACGAGTGAGGCGGCGCTGTTGCAGGATGCGTGGGACCATGACTGACATCGGGTTGAGCGATGAGGCGTTGAAGCTCGGCCTGCTGATGGAGGCCGCCCAGGCGCAGCAGCATCTCGGTGAGGAGAGTCTGGAGCGTCTCGGCGCGCATACGCGCGAGCTCGAGGCGATAGTGCGCGATGAGATCCGGCGGACGGTGGGCGAGGAGCTCGCGGGTATCGCGAGCGAGAGCGGCCGCGCCGCGCAATCCCTGCGCCAGCTGAGGCGCGCAGCCAACCTGCGCATGCTGATATGGACGGTATCGATCACTGCCGCCTGCTCCGCGGTCGCGATGGGGGAGGCGTGGTGGATGCTGCCATCACGACATGAGATCGCGGCCCTGCGCGCAAGGCGCGATGCGCTTGCCGCGGACATCGCGCGCCTCGAGGCGCGCGGCGGCTCCATCCACCTCAGCAGATGCGGCGCTCGCGCCAGGCTTTGCGTGCAGGTGGATCGCCATGCGCCGGCCTATGGGGCGCACGCCGACTACCTGATCGTCAAGGGTTACTGAGCGCGGGGATGTCGCGACATGTCACCTGCATGGATCGTCCCCTCGGGCTCCTCGGCTGCGCGCCCGCTCATCGAAGCGCTGCTCGCGGTGGCGCTGGGCACTGCCGTTGCGCTCTCTCGGCGATCGCGCGACCGGGATGCTTACAGACGCGGCACCCGCCTGAGGGATGGCAAGGCGGCGCAGAGGCATACCGCGCGCTTGCAGCTGCTGCGGCGCGAGCCACTGCTCACGCTCGCCGGTGTCGGCATCCGTCCCGAGGAGGAGGTCAAGCATTTCAAGCTGATCGGGACGACCGGGACGGGCAAGTCCACCGCCATTCGCGAGCTGCTCGCGGCCGCCCTCGAGCGCGGCGACCGCGCGGTGATCACGGATCCGGATGGCGGTTACCTCGAGCGGTTCCACGATCCCGGCCGCGGGGACGTGATCCTCAACCCATTCGATGGGCGCTCTCTGCGATGGGACCCCTTTGCCGAGGTTCGCGACCCGTATGATGCCGAGCAGCTCGCGAGCAGTCTGATTCCCTCCACGGAGGATGCCTCGGGGCGGGAGTGGCGCGGGTATGCCCGAACCTTCCTGACCGCGGTGATCCGCCGCTGCCACGAGGCCGGCAGGCACGATGCCGCGGAGCTCTGGCGCCTCATCGCGATCGCCCCGAGCGCGCAGCTGCGCCCGATGGTCGCGGGCACCGCGGCGCAGCCCTTCCTGGAGCCGGAGAACGCGCGCATGTTCGGCTCCCTGCGCTCGGTGGCCGGATCGGCGGCCGCCGCCCTGGAGCATGTGCAGAGCCAACGCGCGCGGGCGTTCTCGGTGCGCGATTGGATCGACGAGGGCCGGGGCGCCCTCTTTCTGCCGTACCGGGCCAGTCAGATTGCCGCGCTGCGCACGATCATCGCGACGTGGGTGCGCCTCTCGATCTTTCAGATCATGAGCCGCGAGAGCCGCGGGCGGCGCATGTGGCTCATCGTCGATGAGCTGGATGCGCTGGGCGCGATCGACGGCCTGAAGGACGCCCTGGCGCGGTTGCGAAAATTCGACGGGCGTTGCGTCCTCGGGTTTCAGTCGATCGCGCAGGTCTCCACGACCTATGGCGCGGGCGAAGCCCAGACAGTGGTGGAGAATTGCGGCAACACCTTCATCCTGCGCTGTTCCGCGAGCGAGCACGGCGGTACCTCCCAGTTCGCCTCCCGGCTGATCGGGGAGCGGGAGGTGGCGCGCCGCAACACCAGCCGCGGCCGCGACGGCAACGGCTTCCCCGGCGCCCGCGGCTCGCGCCGCTCGATGAATGTCAGCGAGCAGCGTGTCACCGAGGCGGCGGTGCTCCCCTCGCAGCTCGAGCAGCTGCCCGATCTCACCGGGTATCTGAAGACGGCCTCATCGGCCTCCTGGCTGAAAGTGCGCCTGCAGCGCGTTTGAAGGAGCGCAGAGCGATGGCGATCTTTCATCTCGACATCAAACCCGTGACGCGCAGCACCGGGCGCAGCGCGACGAGCTCGGCCGCGTACCGGGCGGGCGAGAGCATCCGGGATGAGCGCACCGGCACGCTCTACAATCACAGTGAGCGCCGGGACGTCCTGCACAAGGAGATCATCCTGCCGGCGAAGCTCGAGCGGCCCGATGCCGGCATGGAGTGGGCGCGCGAGCGCTCGAGCCTCTGGAACACCGCGGAGAAAACCGAGAAGCAGAGCAACTCCCGGGTGGCGCGGGAGTATCTGGCCGCCTTGCCCGCGGAGCTCTCGCCCGAGCGGCGCGTGACGCTCGCCAGGACCTTCTCGCGGGAGATCGCCGACCGATACAACGTGGCCGTGGATCTCGCGATCCATGAGCCGCGGCCCGGAGGCGATCCGCGCAATTTTCACGCGCATCTGCTCGCGACCACCCGGCAGGTGACACCCGAGGGCCTCGGCCCGAAGACCGGCATCGACATGACGGGCGAGGTGCGCAGCGAGCTCGGACTGCCGCCGTCGCGCCAGGAGTTCGTGACCCTGCGCGCGCGCT
>JAKAZP010000429.1 GCA_021815905.1 Pseudomonadota bacterium
GGCCTCGAGCGCATCCGCGAACACGCCGCGGGCCTGCACGCGCCGCACGTACTCGCTCGTCCAGCGCATGAGGCGCGCGCGCCGGCAGCCCCCGAGGGTGAGCGCGATCCAGGCGCCCTTGAGCCGCCCGCGATCGATGAGATGCAGCGCGAAGGCCGCGACCGCGGGAAGCGCGAGCAGCACGCGCGGCAGCCCCCACGGGCGGCGCGCGAGATACCCGAGCACGTACGGCAGCAGCGTGTCGTGCCGGGTGACGGTCCCGTCGAGATCGAATATCGCGAGGCGCACGTGCGCCGCTCGTCGCGTGCGTCGCTCGCGGCGCGGCGGTCAGCTCGCGCGGGGCGAGGAGGCGAGCTGGCGCAGCACGTACTGGAGGATCCCGCCGTGCCGGTAGTACTCGCGCTCCTTCGGCGTGTCGATGCGCACGCGCGCGGTGAAGGTGATGGGCACCGCGGCCCTCTCGTTCGCGGGCGGCAGCGCCTTCACGGTCACCTCCCGGGCATCGCCGCGGGCGAGGCCGGTGATCTCGAACAGCTCGCGTCCGGTGAGCCCCAGGGACTGGACGCTCTCGCCCGGCTTGAATTGCAGCGGCGCGACGCCCATGCCGATCAGATTCGAGCGGTGGATGCGCTCGAAGCTCTCGGCGATCACCGCGCGCACCCCGAGCAGCAGCGTGCCCTTGGCCGCCCAGTCGCGCGATGAGCCGGTGCCGTACTCGCGCCCGGCGAGGATCACGAGCGGCGTGCCTTCGGACTTGTAGCGCATGGCCGCATCGTAGATCGAGGTCTGCTCCCCGCTCGGCAGGTGAATGGTGACTCCGCCTTCGACCCCGGGCACGAGCTGATTGCGCAGCCGGATGTTGGCGAACGTGCCGCGCATCATCACCTCGTGATTGCCGCGCCGCGCGCCGTAGGAGTTGAAGTCCTTCGGCTGCACTCCCTGCTCCATGAGATAGCGCGCCGCGGGGCTCGAGCGGGCGATGTTGCCCGCGGGGGAGATGTGGTCGGTGGTCACGGAATCCCCGAGCACCGCGAGCGCGCGCGCGCCGCGGATGTCCGTGAGCGCCGGGGCGGTCGCGCTCATGCCCTCGAAGTAGGGCGGGTCCTTCACGTAGGTCGACTTCACGCTCCACGCGTAGAGCTTGCCCTCGGGCACCTCGATGTGCGCCCAGTGCTCGTCGCCCGTGAACACGCTGGCGTAACTGTCGCGGAACATCTGCGAGTCGATCGAGCGGGCGAGCAGCTCCTGGATCTCGTGATCGCTCGGCCAGATGTCGGCGAGGCGGACGGGCTTGCCGTCGGCGTCGGTTCCGAGCGGCTCGCGGGTGAGGTCGATGTCGAGCGTGCCGGCGAGGGCGTAGGCCACCACGAGGGGCGGAGAGGCGAGGAAGTTCATCCTCACCTCCGGATGCACGCGGCCCTCGAAGTTGCGGTTGCCGGAGAGCACCGAGCAGGCGGTGATGTCGCCGGCCTTGACGCCCGCGGAGATCTCCGGCTTCAACGGCCCGGAATTGCCGATGCAGGTGGTGCAGCCGTAGCCGACCAGGTTGAAGCCGAGCGCGGCCAGGTCATCGAGGACGCCGGCCTTGCGGAAGTAATCGGTCACGACGCGTGAGCCCGGGGCGAGGCTGGTCTTCACCCAGGGCTTGGCGGAGAGCCCGCGCGCGCGCGCCTTGCGCGCGAGCAGTCCCGCGCCGAGCATCACCGAGGGATTGGAGGTGTTGGTGCAGCTCGTGATGGCCGCGATCAGCACCGCGCCGTCCTTGAGCTCGAAGCGCTTGCCCTCGAGCGACACTGCGGCCACGCCCGCGGTGGCGGCGTTGCGGGCGGCGCGCTCCTCGGACGCCTTGCGGGCGTTGGATTCGTAGACGCTCTTGGCGGACTTCAGCGGCACCCGATCCTGCGGACGGCGGGGGCCGGCGAGGCTCGGCTCCACCGTCCCGAGGTCGAGCTCGAGCACGTCGGTGTACTGCGCGGGCTTTCCGCCGCGCTCGCGCCAGAGGCCCTGGTGCCGCGCGTAGGCGGCGACCAGATCGATGCGCTCGCGCGTGCGGCCCGAGAGCTCGAGATAGCGGATCGTCTCCTCGTCGATCGGAAAGATCCCGCAGGTGCTGCCGTACTCGGGCGCCATGTTGGCGAGGGTGGCGCGATCGGCGAGCGGGAGCGCGGCGAGGCCGTCGCCGAAGTACTCCACGAACTTGTCGACCACTCCCTTCCTGCGCAGAATCTCCGTCACGGTGAGCACGAGGTCCGTGGCGGTGGCGCCGGGCTTCAGGCGCCCGGTGAGCCGGAAGCCGATGACCTGGGGGATGAGCATGGTGACCGGCTGCCCGAGCATCGCGGCTTCCGCCTCGATGCCGCCCACGCCCCAGCCGAGCACGCCGAGGCCGTTGACCATGGTGGTGTGCGAGTCGGTGCCGACCAGCGTGTCGGGATAGGCGCTCGGGCCTCTCTCGCCCTTCGCGTCGAACACGACGCGCGCGAGGTACTCGAGATTCACCTGGTGCACGATGCCGGTGCTCGGGGGCACGACCGAGAAATTGCGGAACGCGGACTGGCCCCAGCGCAGGAACGCGTAGCGCTCGAGATTGCGCGCGAACTCGATGCGCGTGTTGTCGGCGAGGGCGGCCGGAGTCCCGTACTCATCGACCTGCACCGAGTGATCGATGACCAGCTCGACCGGGGCGAGCGGGTTGACGCGCTCGGGATCGCCTCCGAGGCGCACGATGGCATCGCGCATCGCGGCGAGATCGACCACGCACGGCACGCCGGTGAAGTCCTGGAGGATGACGCGCGCGGGAGTGAAGGCGATCTCGTTCGCGGGCGTCGCCGAAGGGTCCCACTCGAGCAGCGCCTCGACATCGGTGCGCGTCACGTTGACGCC
>JAKAZP010000430.1 GCA_021815905.1 Pseudomonadota bacterium
GAGATCGTCGCCGCCGTCAAGGCATCGCAGAACATCCTGGTCTGCGGCGGCACCGCGAGCGGCAAGAGCACCCTGACGAACGCGATCCTCGATTGCATCGCGCGGGAATTCCCCGCCGACCGGGTCGTGACGATCGAGGACGTGCCGGAGCTTCAGATCGCGGTCGAAGACCTGGTGCAGCTCTTGACCTCCGCGCCGACCAAAGACGGCCGCGGCGGGCGGAACATGCAGCAGCTCTTGAAGGCGACGCTGCGCCTCACGCCAAAGCGCATCGTGGTCGGCGAGGTGCGTGACGGGGCGGCCAATGACCTGCTCATGGCGTGGAACACTGGTCACCCCGGCGGGGTGGCGACGGTGCACGCGAACAGCACCCGCGATGCGCTCGTGCGCATCGAGCAGCTCATTGCGCTCAACGATCTAAAACCGCAGCCGCCCATCATCGCCGCGGCGATCAACCGCGTCGTGTTCATCACCCGCACCCAAAGCGGCCGGCGCGTCGAAGAAGTCGCCGCCGTGCACGGCTGGTCGCCGGACTCAGGCTATGTCGTCGAACGACTCGCATAGGGACGGCGCGCAGCACACGCGCGCGGAACAGAGCGGGCCGGACGGGGGCGCACGGATGCCAGCGTCCGAACCGCGATACCGGCTGTACCCGGGCGACTGCCGCGAGGTGCTCGGCGCGATCAGCGCCGAGTCGATCGACGCCATCGTCACCGATCCACCTTACGAGCTCACTGCGGCGCGCCCCGGCGGGCGCAGCGCCGCGACCCGCGGCGCGGTGCTGCGCGGGTTCATGGGACTCGAGTGGGACGCGACGGGGATCGCGTATGACCCCGCGCTCTGGCGGGCGTGTCTGCGGGTCTTGAAGCCGGGCGCGCATCTGCTCGCCTTCGGCGGCACACGCACCGCGCACCGGATGGTGTGCGCGATCGAGGATGCGGGATTCGAGATCCGCGATTCGATCCTCTGGCTCTACGGCTCGGGGTTCCCGAAGTCGAAGAACCTCACCGGCGAGCGCCAGGGATGGGGCTCGGCGCTGAAGCCCGCGCACGAGCCGATCGTGCTCGCGAGGAAGCCTCTCGCGGAGCGGACGCTGGAAGCGAACGTCGCGCGTTACGGAACCGGCGCACTCAATATCGATGCTTGCCGGGTGCCGACGAGCGAGAACCTCTCAGGCGGAGACTGTAGTGCAGCGGCGGCGGGAGTAAGGCACCCGGGTTGGGCCCGCCCGTGGATGGAGGACCGGAGTGCTGTCGCCGCACATGCGGCTCGATGCCGCGACAACGTCGCACGCGCTGAAGTTCTTGGTCGCTGGCCGGCGAACGTCATCCATGACGGCAGCACCGAAGTGCTCGCCGCCTTCCCCGAAGCGCCGGGGCAATGCGCGGATGCCAAACTTGCCAATGAGCTCAAGACTTCGCGCGTCTACGGCGCGATGCGCCGCGAGCGGGGGGACGAGCCGAGCGCGAACAGCGAGAACACCGGCGCGGTCGGTTTCAAGATGCGCCCCGGCACTCGGCGACTCGACGCCGGCACCGCTGCCCGGTTTTTCTACTGCGCGAAGGCGAGCCGCGCGGACCGCGGCGAGGGAAATTCGCACCCGACCGTCAAGCCCACCGCGCTGATGGCTTACCTCTGCCGCCTGGTCACCCCGCCGGGCGGCATGGTGCTCGACCCCTTCACCGGGTCAGGGTCCACTGGCGTTGCCGCGGTGCGCGAGGGCTTGCGCTTCATCGGAATCGAAGCGCAAGCCGCCTATCTCGAGATCGCCCGCCAGCGGATTGCACTTGAGCACGGCGGACAGATGGACCTGCTGTGGGCGTAGTCTCGACACCCGCTCCCGCACGGATGTTGCGGGAAGGCGCCCTCAGCGACTGTCCAAGCCTCCTCGAGAGCTTCGGCCGGCGCCGCTTCCACACCGTCCTCGCCGATCCGCCGTGGCAGTTCCAGAACAAGACCGGCAAGGTCGCGCCCGAACACAAGCGGCTCGCGCGCTACAGCACGATGACGCTCGATGCAGTCGCGGCGCTGCCGGGCGCGCGGCTCGTGACCGAGCCAGCGCACCTGTACCTCTGGGTACCGAACGCGCTGCTGCCTGAAGGACTGCGCGTCATGGGCGAGTGGGGCTTCCAGTACAAAAGCAACATCGTGTGGCACAAGGTCCGAAAGGACGGAGGCCCGGATGGGCGGGGCGTAGGGTTCTACTTCCGCAACGTGACCGAGCTCATGCTGTTCGGCGTGCGTGGCAAGAATGCGCGCACGCTCGCGGCCGGCCGGCGGCAGGTGAACTTTCTCGCCACGCGCAAGCGCGAGCACTCACGCAAGCCGGATGAGATTTACCCGATCATCGAGGCGTGCAGTCCCGGTCCGTTCCTCGAACTCTTTGCCCGTGGAGCAAGACCAGGGTGGGCGGTTTGGGGAAACCAAGCAACCGCCTATTACCCCACCTGGGCAACCTATCGCAATCACTCGCAGACGAAGTGCGAGGAGGCCACTTGAATCGTTATCCCTTCCATCGCGACACCGTCATGGACGGGTCCATCAGCATCGCCGTCGCCGGCTTGGCGGGATTCGCCTGGCTGCACGCCGGGCCTGACCTTGCCGGGCCGGCACTCTCGATCCTCCTGCCGCTCGCCTGCGCCCTCGCCCCCAGTTGGCGCGCACGGCTGCTCGCGGCACTGCTCTATTACGGGCAGTGCTCATGGCCGGTGCTCGGTGCGATCGAGGGTTATTGGAACACCGCGGCGGGCACCGCCGCGCCGCACATCGTGCTGCTCGCCCTCGGTGCGTGGATAGGGGCGAGCCTGCTGCTCGCGACCCCCTGGGCCTTCGCTTCCACCTGGCCGCGCGCGCTGCTCGCCC
>JAKAZP010000431.1 GCA_021815905.1 Pseudomonadota bacterium
CGCGATGATGAACATCGCGATGATCTACCTGTTGGGAGTCACCATCGCGGGTCTCAGGCTCGGCCGCGGTCCCTCGGCCCTCACCGCGGTGCTCAACGTCGCCTCGCTCGACTTCTTCTTCGTGCCGCCGCGGTACACGTTCGCCGTGACCGACGCGCGCTACGTGCTGACCTTCGCCACCATGCTCACCATCGCGCTCGTGATCGCGACGCTCACCGCCAACGTGCGTCGGCAGACCCGCGTCGCCGGGGCGCGCGAGCGTCGCACCGCTGCGCTCTACGCCATGAGTCGCGAGCTGGCCGTGACGCGCGGCCTGGAAGGACTCGCCACCGTCGCGGTCCGGCACGTCTCCGACGTGTTTCGATGCCGGGCGGTGGTGCTGCTGCCGGATGCGAGCGGCAAGCTCAGGTACCCGCGCGGTCGGTCCCTCGAGTCCTCGCTGGCGCACGCCGACCTCGCCGTGGCGCAGTGGGTCGCCGATCACGGGCGACGCGCCGGACTCGGGTCCGACACGCTCGCGGCGGCGCCGGCGCTGTACGTGCCGCTCGGCGATGCGCAGCGCACCGCCGGGGTGCTCGCGGTGCTTCCCGCGAACCCGCGCCGTGTCCTGCTGCCCGAGCAGAGTCATCTGCTCGACACCTTTGCCGGCCAGATCGGGCTCGCGATCGAGCGTGCGCGGCTGGCGGAGATCGCCGAGGCCTCGAGCCTCGCGGCGGAGCGGGAGAGTCTGCGCAACACGCTGCTGGCCTCGATCTCACATGACCTGCGCACGCCGCTCGCCGTGATGGCGGGCGCGGGCAGCACGCTCGCCGAGCGCGGGTCGACGCTCGATGAGCGCACCCGGATCGAGCTCGCGCGCTCGATCGAGATGAAGGCGCGCGAGATGTCGGAGCTCGTCTCCAACGTGCTCGATCTGATGCGCTTCCAGTCCGGCCAGATGAAACTGCGGCGCGACTGGCAGAGTCTCGAGGACCTGGTGGGCGCGGCGCTGCACCGGCTCGACGAGCGCCTGGAGGGATATCCGGTCGAGGTGCGCATCCCGCCGGACCTGCCCCCGATCTTCGTGGATGCGGGTCTGGTGGTGCAGCTGTTCACCAACCTGCTCGACAACATCGCCAAGTACACCCCCGCCGGCACGCGCGCGGCGATCCTCGCCGTGCCCGAGGGCGGGTTCGTGCGGGTCATCGTCGAGGACGAGGGGCCGGGCTTCCCTCCCGGCGACCCCGCGCACCTGTTCGACAAGTTCCAGCGCGGCAGCGAGGAGGGAGCCGTGGTGGGCGCCGGCCTGGGCCTCGCCATCTGCCGGGCGATCGCGCGCGCCCACGGCGGGGACATCGAGGCGCGCGCGCGCGAAGGCGGCGGCGCGCGCTTCGAGCTCACCCTGCCTTCTCAAGAGCCCGCCGCGTGACCGAGGCGATGCATCAGGTCCTCGTGGTGGAGGACGAGCCCGCGATCCGCAACGTCCTCAGGGTCCTGCTCGAGGCCGGGCACTATCGCGTGATCGAGGCGGATACCGCGATGCGCGCGCAGATCGAGGCACGAAGCCACAAGCCCGACCTGCTGCTCATCGATCTCGGATTGCCCGACGGCGATGGCCTCACCGTCATTCGTCGCGTGCGCGCCTGGTCGCCGGTCCCGATCATCGTCCTCTCGGCGCGCACCATGGAGGAGCAGAAGATCGCCGCGCTCGATGCCGGCGCCGACGACTACGTCGCCAAGCCCTTCAGCGCGCCGGAGCTGCTGGCGCGCGTGCGGGCGGCGCTGCGGCGCGGCGTGCGCGCGGCCGATCCGACCGCGGTGCTCCGGCTCGGCGGCCTCGAGCTCGATCTCGCCGGGCGCGAGGCGCACGGCGCGGCGGGGGAGGTTCACCTGACCCCGCTCGAGTATCGCGTCATCGAGTGTCTTGCCCGGCACCTCGGCGCCATCGTCATGCAGAATCAGCTCATCCGCGAGGTCTGGGGCCCGGATCGGATCGGCGATTCGCGCAGCCTCAGGGGGTGCATCAGGAACCTGCGCGCCAAGCTCGAGCCCGACCCCCACAAGCCCCGCTATCTTCTGACGGAGGTGGGGCTCGGGTACCGGTTGCGCGCGGACGAGGACGATGACGAGGAGCGCGGCGCGTGAGGCGGGTCAGAAATACCTGCGCAGATCCATGCCGCGGTAGAGGTGGGCCACCTCGTCGGCATAGCCGTTGAACATGAGGGTCCTCTGGCGCTCGTGGAAGATCGAGGCGCCGATGCGACGCTCGCTCGCCTGACTCCAGCGGGGGTGAGGCACGTTCGGATTCACATTGGCGTAGAAGCCGTACGCATCCGGCTCGGCCTCGCTCCAGGTGGTGCGCGGCTGCCGTTCCGTGAAGCGGATCCCGACGATCGACTTGATGCCCTTGAAGCCGTATTTCCAGGGGACGACGAGTCTCAAGGGCGCGCCGTTCTGATTCGGCAGCACCTTGCCGTAGAGCCCGACCACCATGAAGGCGAGCGGGTTCATCGCCTCGTCGATCCGCAGGCCCTCGCGATAGGGCCATTGGAGGACCGATGAGCGCTGGCCGGGCATCTGCGACGGACGGTAGAGCGTCTCGAACGCGACGTACTTGGCCCGGGAGGTGGGCTTGAAGCGCTTGAGCAGCGTCGCCAGCGGAAACCCCACCCAGGGGATCACCATCGACCACGCCTCGACGCAGCGGAAGCGGTAGATGCGCTCCTCGAGCGCGCAGGGCTTGAGGAATTCGTCGAGCGGATAGCTTCCCGTGACTTCCGCCTCGCCTTCGACGGCGACGCTCCAGGGGCGTGTCTGGAGCCGTCCGGCGTACTCGGCGGGATCGGCCTTGCCGAGACCGAACTCGTAGTAGT
>JAKAZP010000432.1 GCA_021815905.1 Pseudomonadota bacterium
CGCGCCTCGAAGTTGGGCCGGTCCATTACACGCCCGCCACCGGGGCGTGTCAGTCATGCATTCGGGTGACAGAGAGGCGCCTGTCCCGGTCCGGGATGACATAATGACTGCCCATGAGCCCCCAGTCTCCCGCGGTCTCCCGGGATTTGCGCGCTCAGCCGTTCATGGGCGAATCTTCAGGCATGCCGATAGCCGTGGCGACGGTCGATGACGATGCGGTGCTGAGCGAGCGCTACCGCGAGCTCATTGCCTCGGCGGGCGACATGCGCCTCGCATGGACGGCGAGCGGTGTCGCGCAGGCCCTGAGGCTCCTCGAGACGATGGCCCCGGACGTTCTGCTCGCCGATCTGGGGCTCCCCGATGGCAGCGGGCTCGAGGTGATCCGCCGCGCCAAGGCGTGCCGCCCGGACTGCGAGGTGATGGTGGTCAGCGTCTTTGGCGATGAGGAGCACGTGGTCACCGCGATCGCCGCGGGCGCGAGCGGGTATCTGCTGAAGGATGCCCTCGCCGAGTCCTTTCTCGGCACCATTCGCGAGCTGCGCGCGGGAGGCTCCCCGATCAGCCCGAGCATCGCCCGCATCATCCTCAACCGCGCCCGTGCGCCGGGCGCGCCGCCGCAGCCGGGAATGCCGAGCGAGTGCGATCTCGCCGAGCGCGAGGGGCAGATCCTGTCCCTGGTCGCCAAGGGGTTCAACTTCCAGGAGATCGGCCGTCTGCTCGACATCTCCAACAACACCGTCAAGACGCATATCTACAGGATTTATCGTAAACTGTCGGTGCATTCGCGCGGCGAGGCGGTGTTTGAGGCGAAACGGCTCGGCCTGCTGGATTTTTAGCGCGCTGCTCGTGATCGCGGCCGGCGCGGCATTGGCCCGCGGCGCCGCGCGCCCCGCCCCCGCATCGTGGCGGGTGCGTCTCACCCGCGCCCAGTATCTCGCCGGTTACACGCGCGGCAGCCCGCCGCCACCGTCCGCGCCGGGCATTCCCGTGCGCCTGCCGCTGAGTCTCGGCTACTCCCCCCCCTCCCGCCGTACGGCGCCAAGATGGGTACGCTGCGAGTTCCAGCTGACTCAGACCCGCTCGCACGAGCGGGTCGTCTACCTGCCCTACCTCGCGCCGAATGCCGCCGTGTACCTCGATGGGCTCTATATCGGCAAGTCGGAGGGGTATGGCGAGCCGCAGGCCGACTCGTGGAACTACCCGCTGTACATCCGCGTTCCGCCGGCGCTGCTTAGCACGGGAACGCATCAGCTTCTCATCGAGCTCGTGCCGAGCCACGGAGGGGGGGGCACCGAGCTCGGGCCGGTGTGGGTGGGAACCGACGCGGCGCTCCTGCCGCTTTACCGGCGGCAGGAGTGGCTTCAGGTCACCGGCGTCGAGGTCGTCACACTCCTCGTCGGCATGATCGGGGCGTTCGCCGCGCTGCTGTGGGCGCGGCGCAGGCGCGACACCGTGTTTGGGCTTTTTGCGCTGAGCTGCGGCATCTGGATGGTGCGCAATGCGCAGTTCTTCGTGGTGCGGACGCACTCGCTGGTCTACTTCGACCTGATCACGAACGCGGCGCTCTTCTGGCTGGTGGCGGTGCTCTACCGGCTGAGCTTTCGCATCCTCGGGCAACGCTTCCCGCGCTTCGAGACGGCCATGTTCGTCTTTGCCTTGCTCATCACCGTGGCGATGGCCGTCGCCGATTCCGCGCACCGGTTCGTCCTGACCGCGGCCGGCTATGGCGCACTGCTGCCGATCGGGATCGGCTTCCAGGCGTATCTCACCTGGGCGACGCTGCGCTCACCGACGGTGCTGCGCCAGCTCCTGTGGCTCGCCGCGCTCGTCACCTCGCTCTCGGGCGCGTACGACCTCGCGCTCATGCTCGAGTGGATCCCGTGGCCGGGATCCTACCTCATGCCCTACAGCTCGCTCTTTTACGCGGGCGCCGTCGGCTGGGCGCTCATCGACAGCTTCGTCAAGACGCACAACCAGTACGAGCAGCTCAATGTGGCGCTCGATACCCGCGTGCGCGAGCGCGAGAGCGCGCTGCGGGCGCAGTACGACAGGGCGGCCGGGCTCGAGCGCCAGCAGGTGGTGGCGGCCGAGCGCGATCGCATCCTGCGCGACATGCACGACGGGCTCGGCCTGCAGCTGATCATCGCCCGGCGGCTCATCGAGAAGGCCGAGGATCCCCGGCCGCAGGTCGCGGCCGCGCTCGATGATGCCATCGATGAGCTGCGCATCGCGATCGACTCCATGAAGCCGACGGCGCACGACCTGCTCGTCATGCTCGGGAACCTGCGCTATCGGCTCGAGCCGCGCCTGAAAGCCGCCGGCATCAGTCTGCATTGGAACATCGCCGATGCGCCCGATGCGCTCAGCCTGGGACCGCGCGAGATCACGGAGATCACGCGGATCGTCCAGGAGATCTGCACCAATGCGATCAAACACTCCGGCGCGACGGACATGTCGCTCTCGGTTCATTGCCCGCGGCCGCAGACGGTGGACATCACCATCGCGGACAATGGCTGCGGCTTCGAGGTTGCCGCGGCCCGCCCCGGGGAGGGTCTGGCGAGCATGAGCCGGCGCGCGCGCAACATCGGAGCCCGGCTCGAGATCGACTCGCGGGCCGCGGGGACGCGGATCTCGATCACGCTGCCGGAATGCGGACAGCCGCCCGCGCCGCCACCGCCACCGCCATGAGGGCGCGGGTCGCCCCTCAAGCGGCGGTTGCCGGCTCGGCGGCCTCCGTCTCAACGGTGGCGGTGATGCCGCTCTCGGGCGGCGGCTGATAGTCGTAGTACTTCTGCTCCGCCAGCGCCTCATACAGCGGCGGGGTGAAGAGCCGGGCGATGCGCGAGGC
>JAKAZP010000433.1 GCA_021815905.1 Pseudomonadota bacterium
CCTGCACGGTGAGCCCCACCTGCGGATAGCGCGGGCCGGCCTGCGCGATGAGGAGCTGCTGTGCCTGCGCGAAGGCGGCGCGCGCGGCGGCGAGGTCGTGATTGTCCAGGAGTGCGCGGCGAACGAGCGCATCGAGCGCCTCGGAGCGAAACAGGGTCCACCACTTCGGATTGCCGCGGGCGCCGGGCACGATCCGCTGACCGTAACGGCGGCCGGCCGGCGCGTGACGCTCGGCCGTCGCCACCGTCGGCCCGATCGGCCGGGATTCCCCCGCGGGACGATAGCGCCCGACCGGGGGGGGCTTCGGGCGATGGAACCCGGGGCCGACCGTGCAGCCGCCGAGGAGCGCGGTCGCGGTCAGCGCGGGAATGAGAAGCAGAGGTGTTCGGATGCAGCGCAAGCGATCACTCCATCACGACCGGATCCGGTGAGCGCGACTTCGCCGGACGAAGCAGCAGCACCAGCGGAAGCAGCGCAAGCGTCAGCAGAAACATGATCTTGAAATCATCATTGTAGGCGATCATCTGCGCCTGGCGGGTCACCGCCGCGTTGAGCGCCTCGAGCCCGGCGCGGCTCGTGAAGCTGAAGGGGAAGTGCAGCCGGATCTGCCCGCCGTAGGGCACGATGTGGGAGGCGAGCCGCTCGTGCATCACCTGCGTGTTGCGCATCAGGAGTGCCGCGGTCGCGGCGATGCCGATGCTGCTGCCGACGTTGCGCAGCAGGTTGAAGATCGAGGTGCCTTCGGAGCGGTGCCTGACGGCGAGGGTCGAGAATGCCACGGTCGTGAGCGTCACGTACGTAAGGCCCGTCCCGATGCCCTGCAGGAACGTCGTCGACCAGACGAGAGTCTGCGGCATGACGATGGCGTAACCGCACATCATCCAGAGCGAGACCGCGGTGACCCCGATGCCGGCGCCGATGAGCACCCGGGGGTCGACGCGCCCGATCAGCCGGCCGGCGATGTACATGGAGACGAAGCTGCCGAAGCCGCGCGGCGCCATCGCGATGCCCGAGGTCGTCACCGGATAGCCGAGCAGGTCCTCGAGCAGCGGAGGCAGCAGCGCGAGCGTGGCGAACAGCACGACTCCGACGACGAAGACCAGGATGTTTCCCATGACGAAGTTACCGTCCTTGAACAGCGACGGACTGACGAACGACTCGCGCGCCGTCAGCGTGTGCACGACGAACACGTAGAGCGCGAGCACGGCGAGCCCCGCCTCGATCCAGATCTCGGTCGAGCCGAACCAGTCCTTGATCTGACCGCGATCGAGAAAGATCTGCAGTGCGCCCACCGCCAGACTCAACGCGCCGAAGCCGAGAAAGTCGAAGCGCGAATGCCGGGGCTCGGTCTCGCGCACGTACGCCAACAGCCCGATGGCCGACAGCACGCCGAAGGGGACGTTGATGTAGAACACCCAGCGCCAGCTGTAGTTGTCGGTGAGCCAGCCGCCGAGGACGGGCGCCAGCATCGGTCCGAGCACGACTCCCTGGCCCCAGAGCGCCATGGCCCGCCCGTGCCGCTCGGGAGGATTGATGTCGAGCAGGACCGCCTGCGAGAGCGGCACCAGCCCCGCTCCGGCCATGCCCTGAAGCAGCCGGAAGACCACGATCTGGTCGATCGACTGGGCCATGCCGCAGAGCGCCGAGCTCACGGTGAATCCGATCACGGACAGGACCAGCACCCTCTTGCGGCCGAAGCGCATGGCGAGCCAGCCCGAGAGCGGCGTCATGATCGCCGCCGCCACGATGTAGGAAGTGAGCACCCAGTCCATCTGCTCGAGCGAGGCGGAAAGGGCGCCGCCGATGTGCGGCAGGGCGACGTTGGCGATGGTGGTGTCCACCGCCTGCAGCACGGTGGCGAGCGTCACCGAGGCCGTGATCAGCCCGCGGTGAGAGGATTGGCCGGATTCCTCCATCGCCACTCCACTCCCTCGCCTCGCGCCGGGAAGCGGATCAGCGCCCGGCGCCGGCCGCCGCGGCGCGAGCCGGTCCGGATCGCGTATCGACGGTCACCGAGGCGCTGAGTCCCGAGCTCACCGCGGGCGGCGGATCCAGGAGCTTCAGACGCACCTTGAGGCGCTGCACCACCTTCACCCAGTTGCCGGTCGCGTTCTGGGGCGGCAGCACCGAGAATTGCGCTCCGGTGCCGGGTGTGATGCTGGTGACCACCGCGTGGAAGGTCCGCCCGGGATCCTCATCGAATGTGACCGTGGCGTGATCACCCGGGCGCATGCGGCCGAGCTGATCCTCCTTGAAGTCGGCCTCCACCCAGACTTCGCGAGTCGACACGAGCACGAACGCCGGATTTGCAGCCGGCAGATAGGCGCCCGGCTGCAGGTGATCGACCTCGGTCACGATCCCGTCGGTCGGCGCACGCACGATCGTGTAGGAAAGCTGGAGCTGCGCGCGCTCGAGGGCGACCCGGGCCTGCTCGACGAGCGGATGGGAGTCGACGGCGATGTCGGCGTTCCCGCCGAGCTGCGCCAGCGATCCGGTGATCTGCTGCCGGTCGGCGGCGACGCTCTGCCGCGCCTCGTTCACGGCGAGCAGCGCCTTGTCGAGCTGGGACTGGGAGGCAATCCCGCTCTTGCGCAAGCGCAGCTCGCGCCGGTATTCGCCTTCGGCGTAGGAGAGCGCGCTTTCGGCCGAGCCGAGATCGGCGATGCGCTGCTGATAATCGGCCTTCAGCGACTCGACCTCCAGCTTCGCGCTCGCGAGCCGGGCGCGCGCGGCCGCGACCGCGAGCCGGAACGGCCGATCTTCCAGACGGAAGAGTAGCTGACCCCGGCGTACCGGCTCGTTGTCGCGCACGTCGACTTCACCGAACTGGCCTGGGAAGTTGGTGCTG
>JAKAZP010000434.1 GCA_021815905.1 Pseudomonadota bacterium
AGTTTCTGCTCGCGATCTGCGCCGAACGCGCCGCCGGGCGTCCGGCGAAGCTGCGGATCCGCGAAGTCGTGCCGCTCTCCCGCGACGAGGAGATCGAGGTGCCTGTCGAGCGCGCGAGCGAGCCGTAAACAGCGGCTGCGATGGCGCCCCGGGGGCGTCGAGGGTGAGACCGGGGCGGGAAGCTAGCGGCGCGCCGCGCGCGACATCATCGCATCGCGCCGTGGGCGGAAGATGCTGTCGGCATACCAGTTCGGCCACGCGTCGCTGTCGGCGAGCCTGCGACCGAGGAGGTAGAGCGTCTCGATGTCCTCGAGCGTTCCGCTCAGATCCCCCGCGGGGGCGACGATGCTCCTTCCCGCGCGGGGCGCCATGTAGGCGGCGGCGGCCGCGAGACCCGCGGCATGGCCGCCTTCGATCAGATCGAGACCTGGTCCGACGATGAGGGCCGGCACGCCGGCGCGCGCGAAGCTCAGCTCGTCGGAGCGGAAGTACAGTCCGTTCTGCGCGGTCGTCTCGGGGGAGATGACGCGTCCCTCGGGCGCCAGCACCTGGTGCAACTCGTCCTCGAGCTGGGATTGGCCCGCGCCGATCACGGTGATGTCGCGGGCGCGGCCGAGGATGGGCCAGGCGTCGATGTTGAGATCGGCAACCGTCCTGGCGAGCGGGAACACCGGATGCGCGACGTAGTAGCGCGAGCCGAGCAGGCCCGCCTCGCCGCGCGCCGGCATGAGAAAGAGAACGCTGCGATCGGGCGGGGTCTTCTGGTGCGCGAACGCATCGGCGATCTCGAGGAGTGAGGCGAGACCGGTGCCGCTGCGGGCGGTGGCGAGGTCCCAGTGCGCGCTGTAGATCACCACCTGGTCCGGATGCTTGTGACCCCGCACCAGTCCGAGCACGTTGTCGGCGCGCCGGTGCACGATCGAGTTGCGCAGCGTGATCGAGGCGGTGACATCGAGCGGCACGGCGTGAAACCCGGGCTGACCGGCCTGCTGCGTCAGGGCATCGAGGTCGAGGCCGGCGGCGCGGAACAGCCGCTCCGCGGCGGCGTGCCTCAGCCAACCCCTCACGGCGAGCCGCGGACCGGCCTCGGCTCCCGAGGCGAGGCTCCATTGCGCTCCGCTGTCGCGGCGCAGCAGCAGCTGCCAGGAGATTCCGGCGCTCGCCGCCGTATGGATGATCAAGCACGCTGCGGCGCCCATGCGCGCCGCCTGCTCGAGCTTGTAGGCGGCGAGACCGTACCAGGTGAGGCCGCGGCCGTTGAAAGCCCGCGGACCTCCGTTGGCGAAGCGCGGGTTGTTGGCGAGCACGATGACCGTCTTGCCCCTGACGTCCGCCCCGGCGTAGTCGTTCCACTGCCACTGCGGCGCATCGATGCCGTAGCCGAGAAACACGACAGGAGAGCGGCGCAAGGTGACGAGCGCCCGGGGCCGCTGCGTCGCGACCATCATGTCCTTCGCGTACGCGAAGCGCTGGGTGCCGCCTTGCCCGCTCACGGCGAGACTCACGCCCGTGTTGAGCAGCGTGGTCGCCACCACCGGCACACTCTGGAGCCAGGAGCCCCGGTTGCCCGGTGCGAGGTGCATGCGCCGGAGCTGCTCGATGAGGTAGCGGGTCGTCATCGCCTGCGCCCGAATCGAGGGCCTGCGCCCGGCGTCGGAGGAGAGAACCCGGGCGTACCTCAGGAAGTCGCCGCCGTTGATCTGCGGCGCGAGGGCGACCGCCATCGGCGGCGGGGTCGCGGACGCCGCCAGCACATGGGTCGCGGGCGGGCGCACGGCGGGGATTGCGGGCGCGGACGAGTCGCGGGACTGGCAGGCAGCCAGCGCCAGGGAGATCAGGCTCACCAGAACGGCACTGCGCATGCTCTCGCTCTTCGCAGAGGCGAGCGCAGTCTAGCCGATCTCGATGCCGAGGGTATTGTCTGGAGCGATGTGACCCCCGATGGACGCGGCCGGCACGCGGGCCGCGCCCGCCCGGTGGGGATTGGACTCGCGAGAGAACCCGAGCGAGTGCCCGTTGAGCGAGATCGACCGCACGCCGCAACCGCTCGGGCCGACCCGGTAGGTCACCTCGAACCGCCTCCCCCGCAGCGCAATCCGGGCGCGCAGGCCATCGAGCGCCCGCGGCAGGACCGGGTCGACGCGCAGCGTGTCCGCCTCGAACGCGAGGCCGAGAAGCTGGCGCAGGATCAGGCTGAGCGCGATCCCGGCGCCGCTCGAGTACACGCGCCAGCCCCCCTCGAGCGCGACGGTTCCCCGAGCGATGCGCCCGTACTCGGCGCGAGCCTGGTAGCGATCGGCGAACGCCGCATCGGAGCTCGAGTAGTAGCAGTTCGCCTGGCGCGGCGCCGCGCTCGGCACGAGCGCGCGGATGGCGATCGGGTTGGCCTGGCAGAGCGCATGAAGGAACGCCTCGGAGCGCCCCACGTGCGCGAGCGCCTGCGCATAGCGCAGGTGCGCATGCATGTACATCAGGCCGATCTCCCGGCCGAAGAATGCCGCGGTCTCGGCGCGCTGGAAGATGCGCTGCGGGCCGCCGTGATAGGGCAGCGGGCGGTCGAACAGACGCACGCCGTCCGGGCCCGACAGCCGCCCGGCGAGCAGCTCGAGATGCTCGCGTGTCTGAGCCGGCGTGAGCAGATCCTCGAGAATCGCATGGATCATGGCGAGCGAGCTCAGACCCACTCCGGTCGTCTCATCACGCGGGTGCAGGAGGTAGCGTGGCGAGGCGCCGCCGTCGAAGACCGCGTAGCCCGCGAGCACGCCATCGGGCAGCAGCAGCCGCTGCATGTCCTCGCGGATTTCCCCGGCCTCCCGCTCGAGCGGCTCCGCCTCCGCAACC
>JAKAZP010000435.1 GCA_021815905.1 Pseudomonadota bacterium
CACCGCCATTCCGGTTTATCCGGGCGCGGTGTATCCGTTGCTGAACACCCTCCGGCGCACGCTCGCCTGGGAGAGGCTCTACGGCAAGTACTTCTATGACGGCGCCTACATGAGCGTCTGGCCGCCGGAGAGCACGGTCGACTGGACCCCGCTTCACCCCACGAAGCCCTACTGGGTGCCGCCCCTTCCCGAGGGCGAGCCGTCCATTCACGCCGCCCGCGAAAGCGCCGCCACCTTCATGGTGCGGATGGTCCACGAGTACCCCCACCAGATCACCATCATCGCCGCGGGGCCGATGACCGATCTCGCGCTGGCGTCGAAGCTCGACCCGCAGTTCGCCTCGCTGGCCAAGCAGCTGGTGTTCATGGGAGGCAGCTTCAATCCGATGCCGGCGGACAATCCCTATGCGCAGCCCAACCCCAACACGCCACGGCGTGAATTCAACATGAGATTCGATCCGGAAGCCGCCTCGATCGTGCTGCACCAGCCGTGGAACAAGGTGACGGAGGTGCCGCTCGATGCCACCAACCCGACGCTCATGTCGCGCGGGCTCCTGCAGAGAGTCGCCGCGGGCAAGGCGCCCTTCGATCGTTACCTCGGGCGCTTCGGGCAGGTCTATCCCCTCTGGGACGAATCGGCCGTGGCGGTCTGGCTCGATCCCTCGATCATCAAGAGCGAGAAGAAGCTGCTGGTCGACGTGGACACCAGCTTCACCGCGGGCTACGGCACGATGCTGAGCTGGCCGGCCGGCTCGGGGCCCGACGTCGGCGAGCGGCCGGTGCACGTGGTGTTCGCGCTGGATGTGCCGAAGCTCGACCGGCTGGTCGTGCGGCTCTTGACCGCGGCCAAGCCGATCTCCGCGGGACGGAGCCCGGCGCCGGCGCATTGAGCAGCGGCAGCGGGAACCGGGCAATGCCGGCGGGCGCGACGATGCCGGAGCTCGCTGCGAGGGGCCGCCGCTGACTTCGCTCCGGAATTGCCCGCGCCAGCAACTCGCCGTTCGCGATGACACGGTCGTACCCCTTATCCGGGCAACCTTCGCGCACCGGGCGCCAGTGAGCCCACCGTCACGCTCTCAGCCGCAGCCCCTCCGGGTCGTGGAGCGGCCGCAGCCTGACGATGGCGGTTCGAAGCTCGCCGAGGATGTCGATCTCGAAGCGCTCCCCCTCGCGCGCCAGCGCCGCCGGAACGTAGCCCGCGGCGAGACTCTTGCCGATGACGTGCCCGTACGCGCCGGAGGTCACATAGCCGAGCGCCGCGCCGTCCTTCAGGATCGACTCGTAACCGATCGCCTCGGCATCGGCGCCGAGGAGCTCGAGCACGACGAAACGCCGCTTCGGTCCCGCGGAGCGCTCGGCGAGCGCGGCGGCGCGACCCGCGAACTCCTCTTTGTTGAAATCGACGTAACGGTCGAGACCGGTCTCCGCAGGCGTGTAATCGGGGCGGAAGTCCTTGTTGAACGAGCCGTACCCCTTCTCGAGCCTGAGCGAGGAGAGCGCACGTCCGCCGAAGTGTCTCAGGCCGAAGTCACTGCCCGCCTCGAGCAGATCTTCGTACAGCGACACCAGATAGTCGGGTGTGGTCCAGAGCTCGTAGCCGAGCTCGCCCGTGAACCCCGAGCGCGTCAGGATCGCCGGCGCGAGCCCGACGGGCGTCTCGGCCACCTGGAAGAGCCTGAAGGCACCGTTCGACAGGTCGAGCCGCACCAGCCGTTGCAGCAGCTCTCGCGATCTCGGGCCCGCGATCGAGAAGCCCGTCAGGGTCGATGCCGCCGAGCGCACGAACACCTCGGGCGGAATCCCGGATTGCCAGAACCAGCGCAGATGGAATTCCTCGGCGAAGCCGGAGCCGATGACGAGAAAGCGGTCCTCGGCAAGACAGGCGATGGTGAGATCTCCGACGATCCGCCCGGCGGAGTTGAGCATCGGCGCGAGCCGCAGCCGACCCGGGGCCGGAATGCGGGCGGCGAAGACGCGATCGAGCCACCGTCGTGCTCCGCGGCCGGTCACCTCGTACTTGCCGTAGTTGGTGGTCTCGTAGAGGCCGACCGCGCTGCGGACCGCGCGGCACTCCTCGCCGACGTGCGGGAATGCCTCCGACCGACGATAGGTCGGAGTCTCGCTCGGCGCCACGTCCGCGGGCGCGAACCAGAGCGCGTGCTCGAGTCCGAAATTCGCCCCCATGACGGCGCCCGCCGCCGTGAGCCGCTCGTGCAGCGCAGAGCGTCGCACGGGGCGCGCGGCCGGGAGTTCCTCGTTCGGGTACGCGAGGCGGAAGCGCCTCGAGTAGTTCTCCGGAACCTTGATGGAGGTGTACTTGGGAGTCGCGAAGGCTCCGAAGCGCGCGACGTCCATCGACAGGATGTCCTGGCCGGGGTCGCCTTCGGCCATCCACCGCGACAGCACGAGGCCGATGCCGCCCCCCTGGCTGAAGCCCGCCATCACGGCGCAGGCGACCCAGAAGTTCGGCAGTCCCCGGACCGGTCCGACGAGCGGGTTGCCGTCGGGCGCGAACGTGAACGGGCCGTTGATCGCCTTCTTGATGCCGGCTCGTCCGAGCGCCGGGAAGTGCTGGAAGCCGACTTCGAAATGGGGCGCGAGCCGCTCGAAGTCATCCGGCAGCAGCTGCATCGAGAATTCATCGGGTGTCGTGCGCGGCGACCAGATCACGCCGTGCGGCTCGTAGGTGCCGATCAGCGCGCCGGCGCGTTCCTGGCGCATGTAGATCTCGCCCGAGTAGTCGGTCGTGTTGACGATTTCGCGCTCGCGCCCCTTCAGCTCCGGAATATCCTCGGTCACGAGGTAGTGATGCTCCATCGCGAGCACCGGCAGCTCGA
>JAKAZP010000436.1 GCA_021815905.1 Pseudomonadota bacterium
CTATTTCGTCGTGCTCTACTCGACAGTCGAGCGCCTGGGCGTGTTCGATTCGATCCTCTCCGGCTTCAAGTTCGAGCCGCACAAGAGGGCTTCGAGGCCGTGAGGGAGAGCTCCGACGGCGCGGGCAACCGCTACCGCGTGCTCGTGCTCGGACTCGGCAACGTGCTCCTCGGCGATGACGGGGTGGGCCCGCTCGCGCTCGCTCGCATCGAAGGGGAGCGCCTCATACCCAACGGAGTGCGCCTGGCCGAGGGCGGCACCCTCGGGCTCGCGCTGCTCGGTGAGATCGCACAGGCGGAGCATCTGATTCTGGTCGATGCGGTGGCGACGGACGATCCGCCCGGAACCCTGGTGCGCCTCGATGGGACGGCGGTCGCGGATGCGGTGCGCGACCGGTTGTCGGTGCATCAGGTGGGCGTCGCCGACCTCCTCGATGCGGCCCGCCTCATCGGCCGCTATCCGGACTCGGTCGTGTTGCTCGGACTCGTCCCCGGCCGGATCGGTCTCTCGGTGACGCGTACCCCGGCGGTGGACCAGGCGCTTCCGGCACTGGTGTCGGCCGTCGTCCGGGAAGTCGAGGCTCATGGCTACGAACTCACGGGGCAGGCGAGTCCGCAGGCTCTCGATCGCCCTATTCACGCTCTCGTGCGCCATTTCGGGTTGTGAGCACCGGGGCCCCAGCCCGCCGAAGGGGCTTCTGTCCTCCGTCGCGGCCCGCAGCGCGGGCGCGCGGCTGTTCGCCGCGCATTGCGCCCTCTGCCACGGCGGCGCCGGGAACGGGCGAGGAGAGCGCGTGAGGTTCATGAGTCCGCCACCGATGGATTTCACGACTCCCGCGTGGACGAGGCGCGCCAACGCCGGCCGCACCTTCATCGCCATCCGCAACGGGGTGCGCGGCACCGCGATGGCGTCCTGGCCGACGCTGACGGACCGTCAGACCTGGGAGCTCGTCGCCTACATCGAGACACTCGGACCGCCCCGATGAGCCGCGTCGCCCCGATGAGCCGCGGGTGACATCGTGCACGAGCTCACGGTCTGCCAGGGCCTGATGCGCGAGGTGATGCGGGTCGCCGAGGACCAACACGCAGAGCGCGTGCTGTCCATTACGCTTCGGGTCGGGCCGCTCGCAGGGGTCGAACCGGCTCTCATCGAGAGCGCCTATCCGCTCGCCGCCGCCGGCACCTGCGCCGCCGGAGCGACACTGCGCATCGAGCGCACCGCGCTCGAGGTGCGCTGCCTCGCCTGCGGGCAGGCATCGGAAGTGGAGGTCTCGAGTCTGCTCTGCCGCGCCTGCGGGAGCTGGCGCGTCGAGGTGATCTCGGGCGAGGAGTTGGTGCTCGCGAGCCTCGAGCTCGAGCGTGCGGACGAGTGAGCGCTCGGCCGGAAGCGGACGCCGGCGCGCGCCATCGCCGGCTGGCCCGTCGGAAAGTGCGTACTCCCCCGGCGCGCGCCCCGCTCTAGCATCCCTCCGATGTCCTGACCCGCGCTTGGGTCCTTTCGTCCGAGCGTCGCCGGCGTGCCGAAGGGAGACGGAGCAATGCGAACAATACCGGGCGCCGCCCGAACGATCCGCGCTCTGCGCACGATCCTCGGCATTCTCATCGCGACGGCACTGCTCGCCTCCTGCGCCGGCAGCACCGGAGCGCAGGGGCCGGCCGGCGCGACGGGCGCCACCGGACCCGCGGGCCCCCCCGGTCCCACCGGGCCCATTGCGGCGATCGACGTCACGACGGCCTCGCGGATCACGGCGACCATCAGCTCCGTCTCGGTGTCTCCTTCCGGTCAGCCGGTGGTCGAGTTCACACTCGTCAATGAGGACGGCATCCCGCTCAAGGCTCTGCCGGCCGGTGACGTCAGCTTCGCGATCGCGAAGCTCGTGCCCCCGGGCACGCAGCTGAAGGCGTTTCCGGGCCTCGCCGCGCCCGCGCCGCTCGTCGTGCCGCAGTGGCAGTCCTACCTGTACAACATGGCAAAGCCCGCCACCGGCGCCGGCACCAGCGCCGATCCGGTGGTCGGCACCACGGCCGAGCCCGAGGCCGCCACCGAGTCGGGCAGCAAGGGCGTTCTGCTCGACAATGGCGACGGCACGTACCAATACACCTTCAGCAAGGATATCGAGACCGATCCCGTGGTGAGCTACGACGCCTCACTCGTCACCCGGGTGGGCCTGGAGGTCCGGGGCCTCGCTCCCGCGAACAGCCCGGTCTACACCTTCATTCCCGCGACCGGCGTGACGAGCGGCTTCGACGCGCAGGACGTGGTCGATGACGGCGCCTGCATCGCCTGCCACCAGCAGCTCGCGCTCCACGGAGGCGCGCGCACCGAGGTCAGGTACTGCGTGGTGTGCCACAACCCGAGCTCGATCGACCCCTCGAGCGGCAACACCCTCGATTTCAACGTGATGATCCACAAGATCCACATGGGAGTCGACCTGCCGAGCGTGCTGTCGGGCACGAACTACTACATCTTCGGCTTCCAGAACGCCATCAGCGACTTCAGCGACGTCGCCTACCCGCAGACCGACGCGAGCAACAACAACAGCGCGGTGTCGGCCTCCGGCACGCGCTTCTGCATCACCTGTCATACGCCGAAGGACCCGAATGCGCCGCAGTCGGGCGACTACGCGTCCGAGCCGACCTCGGCGGCCTGCGGCTCCTGCCATGACGACGTCGATTTCGCCACCGGCCTGAACCACAGCGCGGCGAACATCGTCGCGACGGACGCGGACTGCGTCACCTGCCACGGACCGACCAGCACCATCGATGCCGGCGCCATCCAGGTGGTCGCGGCGCACACGCTGCCGGTCGATGCCGCGGCGCAGAAGTTCGCATATCGG
>JAKAZP010000437.1 GCA_021815905.1 Pseudomonadota bacterium
GATCACGGCGACCTTGCTGGTGAGCGGATGCGCGCCTCCGACGCCGTCGATCTGGCGCTCATCGGGCGAGCCCATCGCCGCGAGCAACACGCGGTCGCGAGCGCCGCGGCCCCCGGGAAGGTCGCGAGCGTGAAAGTAGAGGCCCTTCGATGTTCCGCCGCGCATCAAGGTCGCGGGAATGGCGCGCAGCACCGGGTCATTCCTCGGCAGGGGTGTCGTCGTAGACCAGTCCGGCGCGGGCGAGCTTCTCGCGCATCTTGTACATGTCGAGCCCGAGCTCGCCGGCGCGCAGCCGCTCGCGGCTGGCCGCCTCCTTGGCTTCGCGCGCGGCGCTGGCGTCGGCGACCCGGCCGGCCTCCCGGCGCGGCACGATGCAGACGCCGTCATCGTCGGCCACCACGACGTCGCCGGGGTTGACGAGCGCGCCGGCACACACGACGGGCACGTTGACGCTTCCGAGGGTCTCCTTCACCGTTCCCTGGGCCGAGACGGCCCTGGACCAGACGGGAAAGCCGAGCGCCGTCAGATCGCGCACGTCGCGAACCCCGGCGTCGATCACCAGCGCGCGCACCTTGCGCGCCATGAGCGAGGTGGCGAGGAGCTCGCCGAAGTACCCCGCATCGGAGAAGGAGGTCGGCGCGACCACGAGCACGTCCCCTTCCTGGCACTGCTCGACCGCCACGTGGATCATCCAGTTGTCGCAGGGCGGCAGGCTCACGGTCACGGCGGTTCCGGCGACTCGGGCGCCGCGCCAGATCGGGCGAATGTCCGGGCCGAGCAGCCCCGTGCGGCCCTGCGCCTCGTGCACCGTGGCGACTCCGAAGGCCTGCAGCCGCTCGACCACGGAGCGTTCCGCCCGTCGAATGTTCGTGCGTACGACGTTCACCATCGGGATACCTCGGCATCCGGGGCCTGAAATTCTCCGCCGCGCGCCCGGCCGAGGCCAATCGAAATTCGGCATCGGGTATAAGAAATTTCATACGGAGATGCAGCCGCCCGGAGCACGCCCTGGCCTCGGCGGGACCGAAGCCCCGAATGGACCAATCACGGCATAATGCAAGCGTGCAGCCCGCAGAGGAGTACTCGAGCCGACTGGCCGCGCGCGAGGATTCCGTGCGGCGTCTCGAGGGCATCGAGCGGCGGGTGGGCGCCGTCCGGCTGCTGCTCGCGCTCGCCACGGCAGCGCTCGCGTGGGCGTCCTGGATCGAGCGCCGGGTCTCCCCCGGCTGGCTGCTCGTTCCCGCCGTCGCCTTCGGCTTTGCCGTCGCGCATCATCACGCCCTGCGCCGGCGCCGCGCGCGCGCCGCGCGCGCCGCGCGCTTCTACCGGCGCGGGCTCGAGCGCCTCGAGGACCGCTGGGCGGGCACCGGGCCCGGCGGGGAGCGGTTCGAGGATCCCCACCACGTCTATTCGGCGGATCTCGATCTCTTCGGCGAGGGGAGCCTGTTCCAGCTGCTCTGCGAGGCGCGCACGCGCATGGGCGAGGAGACGCTCGCCTCGTGGCTGCTCGCGCCCGCGGCTCCCGAAACGGTACGGGAGCGCCAGCAGTGCATCGTCGAGCTTCGCGCGCGGCTCGACCTGCGCGAGGACCTGGCCGCGCTGGGCGAGGATGGCGAGGCGGTGATGGACCCGCAGGCGCTGCGCGCGTGGGCCGAGTCGCCCAACCTCCTCGGGTCCACCCGGATTCGCGCGCTCGCGCTCGGGCTGCCGCTGCTGCTGCTCGTTACGCTGGTCTCGTGGGCGGCGAGCGGCGAGTGGATCCCGGTCGCGCTCGCTCTCGGGCTCGAGGCGCTCACGCTGCAACGGCTCGGCGGGCGGATCATGGGCGTGTTGCGTCCGCTCGAGAGCGCGTTCGGGTCCACCGATCTGAAGACGTTCGCCGAGCTGCTGCGGCGCTTCGACGGCGAGCGGTTCGAATCCCCGGCGCTGCGAGCGCGCGTTTCCGCGCTTGCCGCGGGCGGCGCGCGGGCATCGAACGCCGCCGGCCGGCTCGCCACGATCGTCACCCTCTCCGAGTCGCGCGAGAATCCGGCGGTGCGCTGGTTTCTCGCCGTGCCCCTGCTTCATGCCTTGCAGGTCGCGCGCCGCGCGGAGCGCTGGCGCGCCGCGCACGGCGGCTCGGTGGCGCGCTGGATGCGGGCGGCGGGCGAGCTCGAGGCGCTGTCCTCGCTCGCCCAGTACGGCTTCGAGCATGCGGACGATCCGTTCCCGCGGCTGATCGACGGCCCGGCGTCGCTGCGGGCGCGGGGAATCGGCCACCCCCTCATCCCCGCGGCCCGCTGCGTGCGCAACGACGTGGAGCTCGCAGGCGGCACGGGCGTGCTGCTCGTCAGCGGATCCAACATGTCGGGCAAGAGCACGCTGCTGCGGACGCTCGGGCTCAACACGGTGCTCGCCATGGCGGGGGCGCCCGTGCGGGCGGGCTCCCTCGAGCTCACCGCGCTGCAGGTCGGCGCGAGCATCCGCATCAACGACTCGCTGCGCGAGGGGAGCTCGCGCTTCTACGCCGAGATCACTCGCCTGCGCCAGATCAACGAGCTCGCCGGCGGCGCCTTCCCGGTGCTGTTCCTGCTCGATGAGATCCTGCAGGGAACGAACTCGAGCGACCGGCGCATCGGTGCCCAGGGCATCCTGCGCGCGCTCATCGGGCGGGGCGCGATCGGCGTCGCGACGACGCACGACCTCGCGCTCACCGAGCTCGGCGGCTTCAGAACCGGCGCACTGCGCAACGTGCATTTCGAGGACCACATGGAGGGGGGCCACATGCGCTTCGACTTCAGGCTGCGCGAGGGAGTGGTCACGAAAAGCAACGGCCTCGAGCTGATGCGGGCG
>JAKAZP010000438.1 GCA_021815905.1 Pseudomonadota bacterium
GGCGAGGTGCCGCATCGGGATTCCCGAATTGAGACATTCGAGGTACGCGAGCTCCGCGGAGTGATCGCGGATGAGGGCGGCCACCCGGCGCAGGATCCCCTGCCGCTCGGCGACCTGCATGCGCGGCCACGGTCCGTGAGCGAACGCGCGGCGCGCGGCGCGCACCGCCCGGTCGATCGTCTCGGGCCCGGATTCCGCCACTTCGCTCACCTGCTCTTCCGTGGCGGGATAAACGACCGGGAGCACGTGAGATGTCCCGGAGGGAGCAAACTCGTTGTCGATGAAAGCCGTGATGCGGCTACGCACCGGGTACGGGCTGTTCCCGGCGGGCGAAGGCTGTTGCATTCGAAATCTCTCCGCGTAGAGCCCGGCGTGGACGGCAGCCGCTCCGAGCGGCCGACGTCCAGTATAGGGCCGCAGGGGAGTCGATGTTGAGCGGCAGGGTGTCGAATGCGGCGCCGCCGCGCGAGTATGGGCGGGCGGGGCTTTTCGGCGTGCTGACACCGCAGGCGAATCCGGTCGCGGAGCCCGAGCTGCGCATCCTGCTGCCGAGCGCCAGCGCGATGCTCGCCGCCCGCCTCACCAGCGCCGCCCCGACGCTGCGCCGCCGACTCGGGGAGTACCGCGAGCGGCTGGAAGAGTGCCTCGAGCGCTTCGGCGCGATTGCCTTCGATGCGGTCGGGGTCGCGTGCACGGGCAGCTCGTACGAGACCGATCCCGAGGAGGAGCGAGAGCGCATGCGGCAGATCGGCGCGCGCAAGGGCTATCCGGTGATCACGGCCGCCGAAGCGCTCGAAGCGGCGCTCGAAAGCCTCCAGGTGGGCGCGGTGGCGTTGGTCTCGCCGTATCCCCCCTGGTTGACCGATGCGTGCCGCCGCCACTGGGAGCGGCGGGGCATGCGCATCACCGCGGTTCTCCAGCTGTCCGCGGGAGGAACGCAGGAGCATCGCATCTACGGCCTGGAATCCGCAGAGCTCCTCGGGGCGCTCGGCTCATTCGATCCGCGGGGAGCACAGGCGCTGCTCCTCGCGGGCACGGGGATGGCGAGCCTGCGCGTGATCCGCGCCCTCGAGCCCGCCCTCGGCATCCCCGTCCTGTCATCGAACCTCTGCCTCGCCTGGGCGCTGGCGAGGACCACGGCGGCCGTGGCTCCCGGACCGGAGTCGCGACTCTTTGGCGGCTGGGCCGCGCGTCTGGAGAGCTCGTGATCCCGGTACTCGTCGTCGGCGGCGGCCCGGTGGGATTGACCGCTGCGCTGCGCCTCGCCGCCGCGGGCGTGCCCGTGACGGTGCTCGAGGCCGAGGATGGCGTCGCGGAGGATCTGCGGGCGTCGACCTTCCATCCGCCGACCCTCGACATGCTCGATACGCTCGGGATCGGCAGCGAGCTGGTCAGGCAAGGTCTCGTCACGCCCCGCTGGCAGGTGCGCTTGCACGAGACCGCGGAGCGAGCCGAGTTCGATCTCGGCGTACTGCATGCGGAAACGCGCCATCCCTATCGGCTGCAGTGCGAGCAACAGAAGCTGCAGAGACTGATTCTGGCGCGCCTGAGCCGCTATCCGTACGTCGATGTCCGCTTCGGCGCCCGGGTGCAGTCCGTCGAGCAGGATTCCGCGGGCGCGTGGGTCCGCATCGGCAGGGAGCGCGTGGCGGGCAGCTGGCTGATCGGCGCGGACGGCGCGCACAGTCTGGTGCGCCGCAGTTGCCGGATCGGCTTCGAAGGGCAGACCTATCCGGAAACCACCCTCCTCGTGACGACGGATTTCGATTTCGGCGGGGCGCTCGAGGGACTGTCCGGCGTCAACTACGTCTGGTCGGCGACGGGAACCTTCAGCCTGCTGCGGCTGCCCGAGGTCTGGCGATGCAGCTTCCATCCGGATCCCGCAGAGACACTGGAGGCGGCCATGACGGGCGAAGCGATCGAGTCGAAGCTGCAACGCGTGGTCGCGAGGGCGCATCGATACCGGGTCCTGCACGCCCGCTGCTATCGCATCCATCAACGCGTCGCGGACACCTATCGCTGCGGCCGCATGCTGCTCGCCGGCGATGCGGCGCACCTCAACAGTCCGAGCGGCGGCATGGGCATGAACGGCGGCATTCACGACGCGTTCAATGTCGCGGAGAAGCTGATTCGCGTGCTCGGCGGCGCCGACGATCGGCTGCTCGACCTCTATGTCCGGCAGCGCCGCCCGGTCGCAGTCGAGCACATCATCGCGCAGGCCGATCGAAACCGCCGCCGGATGCGCGAGACGGATCCGGAGCGCCGCCGCCTGATGCTGCGCGAATTGCAGCGCACCGCGGGCGATCCGGAAGGGGCGCGCAAGTACCTGCTGGAGAGCGCGATGATCAACGGCCTGCGACGAGCCGCCGAAATCGAATGAGTTGCATCGAGTAATCGAAGTCATCCAGTATTGAAGATCATGAACGACCCGCCCGCAATGTCAGCCCGATCGGCCCGGTACGCGTGGTACGTCGCCGCGCTGCTCACCGTCACCCAGATCGTCTCCTATCTGGACCGCTTCCTGCCGAGCCTGCTGGTGCAGCCCATCAAGCACGATCTGCGGCTCAGCGACTTTCAGATCGGTCTGGTGTTGGGACCCGCGTTCGTGGTCTTCTATATCGGCCTCGGCATTCCCGTCGGCTGGCTCGCGGACCGGGTGAATCGGCGCGGAATACTCGCGGCCGGGGTCGCCATCTGGTGCGCGATGACCGCGGCAGGGGCGGCGGCGATGAGCTTCGTGCCCCTGTTCCTGGCGCGCCTGGGGGTGGGCATCGGAGAGGCGACGGTCGCACCGACG
>JAKAZP010000439.1 GCA_021815905.1 Pseudomonadota bacterium
CGCGTTCGATCTCGACCGCGGCCTGTCGGCCTCCGTCCCCTGCGGCCGCTACCAGATCCCCGGCGAGTGACGAGGCGCACATGCGTCCCCTGCAAGCGCTCAACCTGCGAAGCTGGATCGATCGACACCGGCACCTGCTCAAGCCGCCCGTCGGCAACAAGCGCATCTTCGACGACGGCGACTTCATCATCATGGTGGTGGGCGGCCCGAATGCCCGCCAGGACTTCCACGTCGATCCGGGTGAGGAGCTGTTCCATCAGCTCGAGGGCGACATGGTGCTCGAGACCGTGCAGGAAGGCCGCCGCCTCGATGTGCCGATCCGCCAGGGAGAGATGCTGCTGCTGCCGGCGCTCGTGCCGCACTCGCCGCAGCGGCCCGCCGACACCGTGGGGCTGGTGATCGAGCGGCGGCGGCGCCCGGGAGAGCGCGACGGCTTCCAGTGGTACTGCGAGCGCTGCCACGGGCTGCTCTACCAGGAATTCATCGAGCTCACCGACATCGAGCGGCAGTTTCCGCAGGTGTTCGAGCGCTTCTTCGCCAGCCGCGAGCGCCGGACCTGCGCCCGCTGCGGCGCGGTGCTGGAGCGCGCGGGGTGAGCGCGCCGGCCGCCTACGAGGCGACGCTGGAGCACGCGCGCGGTCGCGACCTGGCCGATCCGCTGCGCGGGCTGCGCGAGCGGTTCGCGCTGCCTCGGGGCCCCACCGGCGAGCCGCTCGTGTATCTCGGCGGGCACTCGCTCGGACCGATGCCGCTCGATGCGCGCGCCGGCGTGCTCGAGGAGCTCGAGGACTGGAGCCGCCTCGCCGTGCTCGGTCACGAGCACGCGCGCCGGCCCTGGATCCACTATCACGAGAATCTGACGGCGGGACTCGCGCGGCTCGCCGGCGCGCGGGTCGGGGAAGTCGTGGCGATGAACTCCCTCACCGTGAATCTCCACCTCGCATTGGCGGCGTTCTATCGCCCGCAGGGCGCGCGCCGGCGCGTGCTGATCGAGGCCGGCGCGTTCCCCTCCGACCGCCACGCGGTCGCCTCGCAGATCGCCTGGCACGGCATCGACCCGCGCGCGGCGCTGCTCGAGTTGCATCCTCAGGCGCCGGGCGAAGGCATTCCCGAGGAGGCGATCGAGGCCGCTCTCGAGCGGCACGGCGGCGAGATCGCGCTCGTGCTCTGGCCCGGCGTGCAGTACCGCACCGGGCAGGCCTTCGATCTGCCGCGGATCGCGCGCGCCGCGCACCGCGCGGGCTGCGTGGCGGGATTCGATCTCGCGCACTCGATCGGCAACGTGCCGCTCGCGCTGCACGATGGCGAAGCCGATTTCGCCGTCTGGTGCAGTTACAAGTACCTCAACGCCGGCCCCGGCGCGATCGGCGGCTGCTTCATTCACGAGCGCAACGGACCGGCGCACCTCGCAGGGTGGTGGGGCCACGAGGTCGCGACGCGATTTCGCATGGAGCCGGAATTCCGCGCCGCGCCCGGAGCGGCCGGCTGGCAGCTCAGCAATCCGCCGATCCTGTCGGCATCGCCCCTCATCGCCTCGCTCGCGCTGTTCGATGAGGCCGGCATCGAGCGGCTGCGGCGCAAATCCCTCGCGCTCACGGGCTACCTGGAGTTTCTGCTCGAGCGCCTGGGAGCGGAAGTCGCGCTCGTCACGCCCCGAGCGCCCGAGTCCCGCGGCTGTCAGCTCTCGGTGCGCATCGGCGGAGCCGCCGGACGCGGCCGGAGGGTGTTCGAGGCGCTCGCGCGCGCCGGCGTGATCTGCGACTGGCGCGAGCCCGATACCGTGCGCCTCGCGCCGGCGCCGCTCTACAACACCTTCGTCGAGGTCTTGCGCGCGGCGGAGGTCCTCGGGGACGCGCTGCGGACCGTGGCGTGACGCCGCGCCGCGACCGGCCCCTGAACGTCGTCGGAGCCGGGCTCGCGGGGAGCCTCCTCGCCGTACTGCTCGCACGTCGCGGATTTCCCGTCGCGCTCTACGAGCGCAGGTCCGATCCGCGCGGCGCCGCGGCCGAGCGCGGCCGATCCATCAATCTGGCGCTCGCGGCCCGCGGGATCGCGGCGCTCGAGCGCGCGGGTCTCATGCATGGCATCCGTCCGCTGTTGATCCCGATGCGCGGTCGCATGGTGCACGAGCGCGACGGGCGCACCGAGCTGCACCCCTACGGCCAGCGCGAGCACGAGGTCATCTACTCCGTCGACCGCGCGGCGCTCAATCGCGCGCTGATCGAGGCGGCGACGCGCACGCCGCGCGTGAGGGCTCATTTCCACCACGCCTGCATCGGCGCCGACCCGGGCGCCGGCGTGCTGCGCCTGCGCGATGAGGTCACGGGCGCCGAACGGGAGGTGCCTCTCGCCCCGACGTTCGCCGCGGATGGCGCGGGCTCGGCGTTACGCGCGAGCCTCGCGCGCCTCGGGCTCCTCGCGACCCGCGAGGAGCGTCTCGATCACGATTACAAGGAGCTCACGATACCCGCGCGCGACGGCGGCCACGCCCTGGATCCGCACGCGCTGCACGTGTGGCCGCGAGGCGGTTTCATGCTCATCGCCCTGCCGAATGCCGACGGCAGCTTCACGGCGACCCTGTTCCTCGCGCGCGCAGGTCCCGAGAGCTTCGCCACCCTGACGGGCGCGGCCGCGGTGCGGCGCCTGTTCGAGCGCCACTTCCCCGACGTGCTGCCGCTGCTGCCGGACCTCGCGGGTCAGTTCGCCGCGCATCCCCAGGGCGAGCTCGGCACCGTCCACGCGCGCCCGTGGCGCGACGGAGGAAAGCTGGTGCTGCTCGGAGATGCCGCGC
>JAKAZP010000440.1 GCA_021815905.1 Pseudomonadota bacterium
GCAATCCGTTGCGCAAGCACCGCGAAGCGACCGTCGAGCAGCGCATCGAGCTGCAGCTGAAACAGGGCCGCACACCGTTCGGGGTCGAGCTCAGAATCGTCGATCTCGAGGGGCGGGAGCTGCCCCGCGACGGCACGACTCCCGGGCGGCTGCTCGTCCGTGGGCATTGGGTGACATCGGGATACTTCGGAGCGTGCGCCGGCTCGGCGCTCGACGCGGACGGATGGTTCGACACGGGAGACATCGCGACCATCGATCCCGAAGGTTACGTGCAGATCACCGATCGCGCGAAGGACGTCATCAAATCCGGTGGGGAGTGGATTTCCTCCATCGATCTCGAGAACGCCGCAGCGTCTCATCCGGCGGTCGCCGAAGCGGCCGCGATCGGCATCCCCGATCCGAAGTGGCAGGAGCGACCGCTGCTCGTCGTGGTGCGAAAGCCGGAGCAGGAATTGACCCGGAACGCGCTGCTCGCCTTTCTGGCGACCCGGGTGGCGAAGTGGTGGCTGCCCGAACGAGTCCTATTCGTCACCGAGCTGCCGCACACCGCCACCGGAAAGTTGCAGAAGAACGTCCTGCGGCAGATGTGGAGCAGCGGTGAGCTCCAGGGGTGAGCGGCTCGCCGAGCCCGCGGCGGCCCGTGAAAGCCGACGCGGATCTCACTCGTAGCGCAGCGCCTCGATCGGGTTCAAGGCGGCGCCTTTGCGCGCGGGGTAGTACCCGAAGAAGATCCCGACGGCCGCGGAGAACACGAAGCCCCCGCCGACGGCCGCGAGCGAGAGGCGCGTCGGCCAGTGTGCGAGCGCCGAGATCAGCGCCGATACCGCCATGCCCGCCAGCACGCCGGCCACCCCGCCCGTCACGCTGAGGAAGATCGCCTCCGTCAGGAACTGCAGCAGCACGTGCAGGCGACGCGCTCCGATCGCCATGCGCAGGCCGATCTCGCGCGTTCGCTCGGTCACCGAGACCAGCAGGATGTTCATGATGCCGATGCCGCCGACCAGCAGCGAAATCGAAGCCACCATGGCGAGCAGCAGCGCCATGATGCGCGAGGAGCCCTGCGCCGCCTGGGCGATCTGGCTGAGGTTGCGCACGCCGAAGTCCGCGGTGTCGCCGGGGGCGATGCGGTGGCGGCGAGTGAGGGTGGCGGTGACCTGCTCGAGCGCCGCCGGCACCTGGGCCTGGCTCCCCGCCTGCACGAAGATGGCATTCACGTAGCCGGTGAGGCGCGGGGAAATGTTGTAGGGGTTGGGCGGCGGCGGGAAGGCCGCGGCGGAAGTCGTGACGCTCACGGTCGCGCCGGAGACGGTCGTGGTCGGGATGCCCTGCGCCGCGCTCGGCGCGGCCACGCCCAGGACCTTCCTCTCGGCCGTGCTGAAGGGAATGATCACCACATCGTCCTGGTCCTGGCCGAAGCCGGTCTGGCCTTTGGACGCGAGCAGCCCCACGACGCGCAGACTCGCGCCCTTGACGAGGATCTGGGCGCCGATCGGGTTCTCGTAGGGACCGAAGATCTGGCGATAGACGGTCTGGCCGATCAAGGCCACCATCGCCGTGTTCCGCTCGTCGGACTCATCGAGCATCCGACCGGCCGTGAGATGCCAGTTGGTGATGGATAGATAATCCGGCGTCACGCCCTGGATGCCGGTGGTCCAGTTCTCGCCGCCGTACTGGACCTGGGCGAGTTGCCGGATGACGTAGGCGACGTCGGCCACGGCGGGGTCGTCGCGCTTCAAGGCGAGCGCATCGCTCGTGGTGAGGGTCGAGGCGCTGCCGAAACCGGCACGCGCGCCGCTCGCGGTGGTGGCTCCGGGGAGCACCACCAGCATGTTGGTGCCGAGACTCTCGAGCTGCCGCGCCACCGCCTCGTTCGCGCCCTGACCGACCGCCACCATGGCGATCAGCGCGGCCACTCCGATGAACACTCCCAACATGGTGAGAGCCGAGCGCAGCTTGTTGCGGGCGACCGCCTGAGCCGCATTCGACAGGACCATCGCCGAGAAGCCGAGAGAGGCGGCCCCGGCGGGCGATTGCGGTGCGCCGGCGGGCGTCTGCCCGGAGACCGCGTGCCGGCCGCCTTCGCTCGGGGCAACCGCGACCGGTGCGCGGTTCACCTCGTCGGACAGGATCCGTCCGTCGCGCATGGTGATGATGCGGTCGGCGTACCGGGCGATGTCGGGCTCGTGAGTCACCACGACCACCGTGACGCCCTCCTCGCGATTGAGCCGGCGCAGCGTCTGCATGATCTCGTGCGAGGTGCGGGTATCGAGATTGCCCGTCGGCTCGTCCGCCAGCAGCAGCGCCGGGCGGTTGATGAGGGCCCGCGCAATCGCGACCCGCTGCTGCTGGCCGCCGGAAAGCTGGCTCGGGCGGCTCTGCTCGCGGCCCTCGAGCCCGAGCGCGGCGAGCGCCGCGCCGGCGCGCGCGAGCCGCTCGCGGCGCCGTACCGCGCCGGCGCCCGCGTAGAGGAGCGGCAGCGCCACGTTCTCGACCGCACTGGTACGCGCGAGCAGATTGAAGCTCTGAAACACGAAACCGATGCGCTCGCTGCGGATTCCGGCGAGCTCCGGCTCGCTGAGATGCGCGAGCTCGGTGCCTTCGAACAGGTACCGGCCGGCCGTGGGAGTGTCGAGGCAGCCGCAGATGTTCATCAGCGTGGACTTGCCCGAGCCGGATGCCCCCACCACCGCCACGAACTCGCTCCGCCCGATGGTGAGCGAGACGTCATCGAGCGCCCGCACGTCGCTGTCGCCCAGCCGATAGAGGCGCGTGACTCGCTCGAGCTGG
>JAKAZP010000015.1 GCA_021815905.1 Pseudomonadota bacterium
CCTCGACGCTCGGTGTGTTCGAGCGCCGCATCGAGCAGGTTGCGCTCACGGTGCACGACGCCGGGGGGCTCCTTTACTACGACGGCGCCAACCTCAACGCCATCCTCGGCAAGGTACGGCCGGGGGACATGGGTTTCGACGTCATCCACGTGAATCTGCACAAGACCTTCTCCACACCCCACGGCGGAGGAGGCCCCGGCGCGGGGCCGGTCGGGGTGAGCGCGCGGCTCGCTCCATTCCTGCCCATCCCGATCGTGGGGCGGCGCGCGGAGCGGTACTGCTGGCTCACGGAGCGCGATCTGCCGCAGTCGATCGGGCGGCTTTCGGGCTTCATGGGCAACGCGGGGGTGCTCCTGCGGGCGTACATCTACATGCGCATGCTCGGCCGTGAGGGGATGGCGAGAGTCGGCGAGTACGCCACGCTCAATGCGAACTATCTGCTCGCCCGGCTGACGCAGGCCGGGTTCGATGCCGCCTATCCGAACCGGCGGGCGACTCACGAGCTCATCATCACGATCAGACGTCAGGCACGCGAGCTCGGGGTGACGGCCATGGATTTCGCCAAGCGTCTCCTCGACCACGGCATGCACGCGCCGACCACCTATTTCCCGCTGCTCGTTCCGGAATGCCTGCTGATCGAGCCCACGGAGACCGAGAGCAAGGCGGCGCTCGATGCGTTCGTGACCGCCATGGAGCGGATCCTGGCGGAGGCGGCGCAAGAACCCGAGCGCGTCACCTCGGCTCCGCATACCATGCCGGTACGGCGCCTGGACGATGTCCGGGCGGCCAAGCAGCTGGACCTCACGTGGAAGTCGAGCCTCTCGCCATAGACCGTTCCAAGCCGCGCGGCCTCACCCGGTTGCTGCGGGCATTCGGAGCAAGCGGCCGCGGGCTCGCCGGCGCATTCCGCGAGGAGGCGGCCTTCCGCCAGGAACTTGCCTTCGCCGCCCTCGTCATACCGCTGGGCTTGTGGCTCGGGCACGATGGTCTCGAGCGCGCCCTGCTCATCGCTCCCGTGATGCTCATTCTCGTGGTGGAACTCCTCAACAGCGCGATCGAGGCGACCGTGGATCGGATCGGCCTGGAGCGGCATGCGCTCGCGGGTCTCGCCAAGGACGTCGGCTCGGCGGCCGTGCTGATGTCGTTCGCGCTGCTCGGGACGGTCTGGCTCCTCGTTCTGCTCGGCCGCTGAACAATCCACGCTGACAGGAACCCATGCGCTCCACAAGACTGCTCCTGCTCTGTCTGCTCGCGGCGTACCTGCCGCTGAGTCTCGCCGCCAGCCCCCCCGAGCCCGCTCCCGCACCGCGGCCGCACCCGGGGAGCGCCGCGCCCACGGCCGACGTTCAGGCGCGTCCCGGCGCGCGGGCGCCCCTCGGCTCTTCCCGTGCACCGCTGCCGCGCGGCGCGGTATCCGCACCCCTGGCGAGGCGGGTCGCCGCGATCGAGAACAATCCGACCTGGGCCGCCACGCTGGCGCGCGTCGCAGGCAGCGTCGTCGCCATCAAGGTGAACGAGGTGCGCGCGTTCGACACCGAAGGCAACGAGACCGCGCAGGCCACCGGCTTCGTCGTGGACGCGAAGCGCGGCATCATCCTGACCAACAGGCACGTGGTCGCTCCGGGACCGGTCACCGCCGAGGCGATCTTCCTCGACCGCGAGGAGGTGCCCATCTACCCGATCTACCGCGATCCGGTGCACGACTTCGGCTTCTACCGCTACGACCCGAAGAAGCTCCACTTCATCAAGCCGAGGGCGCTGGTGCTCGATCCGAAGGGCGCCCGCGTCGGCCGCGAGATCCGCGTCATCGGCAACAACGCCGGCGAGCAGCTGTCGATTCTCGCGGGCACCCTCGCGCGGCTGCACCGCGCGGCGCCGGACTACGGCTTCGGCAACTACAGCGATTTCAACACCTTCTATCTGCAGGCGGCCTCCGGCACCTCCGGCGGCTCCTCCGGCTCGCCGGTGATCGACATCCACGGCGACGTGGTGGCCCTCAACGCGGGCGGCGCGAACAACGCGGCCTCGAGCTTCTTCCTGCCCCTCGATCAGGTGCAGCGCGCGCTCAGGCTGATCCAGCGGGACAAGCCGGTGCCGCGCGGGACGCTTTACACGGTGTTCCAGTACCGTCCGTACGACGAGCTCGAGCGGCTCGGGCTTCCTGCCCCGACCGAGGCGGCCGTGCGGCGCGTCTTTCCCGACCGCACCGGCATGCTGGTCGTGAGCACGGTGTTGCCCGGCTCCCCGAGCGCGCGCGTGCTGCAGCCGGGCGACATCCTGGTCCGCGTGAACGGGCGCTACATCACCTCGTTCGATCCCCTGGAGCAGATCCTCGATTCCTCGGTGGGGCGGCAGGTGCGCCTCGATCTCGAGCGCGGCGGACGCTCGTTCTCGGTCACGCTGCCGGTGGGGGATCTGTACGCCATCACCCCGAGCTCCTACGTGCAGTTCGGCGATGCGGTCGTCAACACCCTCTCGTTCGAGGAAGCGCGCCAGCTGAACGTGGCGCCGCGCGGCGTCTGGGTGGCGAGCCCCGGATTCGTGTTCGGCGCCGCGGGCATCCCCCGCGGCTCGGTGATCAGCGCGATCGACTCGCGACCGATCGATGAGCTCTCGGATTTCCGTCATGCGCTCGGCCGCCTTGCGAACGGCGCTTACGCCACCGTGCGCTTCACGACCGCCGGCGATCCCAACGGCAGCGAGCTCGGCACGTTTCGCATGGACCGCCTGTGGTTTCCCGACGATCACTGCGTGCGCGACGCTGCCCGCGGAACCTGGCCGTGCCGGCCGCTCGCGGCGGGACCGGCACCGAAGCCCGACCCGGTGAGCTCGACGCAGTTTCCGAAGTATCAGGATCCCCGGCTCTCCGCGCTGGCGCCCTCGCTCGCGATGGTGACCTTCGACATGCCCTACCAGGTCTCGGGCGTGACCGAGCAGTACTACCACGGCACCGGACTCGTGGTGGACGCCAAGCGGGGTCTCGTGGTCGTCGACCGCGATACCGTCCCGGTATCCATGGGGGACGTCACCGTGACGTTCGCCGGCACCGTCCAGGTGCCGGGCCGCGTGGTCTACGTGAATCCGCTGCACAACCTCGCCGTCGTCGCCTACGACCCGAAGCTGATCGGCTCGACGCCGGTGCGGTCAGCGAAGCTCAAGCCCGGGAAACTCGACCCCGGCCAGCGGGTCTGGGTGGTCGGGCTCGGGGGCGACAGCGAGGTGCACTCGCGCGCGACCGAGATCTCGAGCATCGATCCGCTCGAGCTGCCGCTCTCGCGCACCATGCGCTTCCGCGATACCAACATCGAGACCGTATCGCTCGTCAATCCGCCGACCGATTTCGACGGCGTGCTCACCGACCGGGCCGGCGAGGTGCTCGGCTTGTGGTCGACCTTCGCCTACGATACGGCCAACGGCATCGGCCAGCAGCTCCTCGGGGTGCCGATCGACCTCGTGAGCGACATGATGAAGCGCGTCGTGAGCGGTCAGCCGCTGCACTCCCTCGACGTCGAGCTCGCACTCGAGCCGCTCGCCAGCGCGCGTCTCATGGGGTTGTCCGCGAGCTGGGCGGCACGGCTCGCGGCGCACAGTCCCTCGGGGCGCCACGTGCTCGCCGTGGTGCGCACGGTCGGCGGCTCGCCGGCCGCGTCGCTGCTCGAGCCCGGTGACCTCGTGCTCGCGATCGATGGGCAGGTGGTCACCCGGTTCCGGGAAGTCGAAGAGGCCGCGGCGAATCGCCGCCAGGTGCAGGTCACCGTCTGGCGGGGACAGGGCGCGCAGACCCTCGCCGTGCCGACGGTCGCGCTCTCGGGAGAGGGCGTGCGCCACGTGGTCGAATGGGCCGGTGCCACACTGCAGCGTCCGTTCCAGTCGATGCTCGCGCAGCGCGGCATCCCTCCTTACGGCGTATACGTCGATTACTTCTCCTACGGCTCGCCGTCCGCGCGCTACGGACTTTATCCGGGGCGCCGTATCGTCGAGGTCGATGGCACACCCACCCCCGACCTCCGTGCGTTTCTCGCGGCGGTGCGGGATCGGCCGAACGGCTCGTCGGTGCGCCTGAAGACGATCACCTGGAACAACGCCGCCGAGGTCATCACGCTGAAGCTCGATGACCACTTCTGGCCGGCGTACGAGCTCGTCAGGACGGCGCAGGGTTGGGTGCGACGCCCGCTCGGCCCGCAGCCGGGGCAGACCGGGACGGCTGCGCGCACGTCTGTCGTCAAAATGCAACGGACGGCCGGCCGCTAGCGCCAAATCTCGGACGGCGCCGACGTTTCGCGGCAACGTTCCGGTCCCGCGGCGGTCAGCCTTGCTAGAATCGCGCCATCATGGTTCGTGTCGTGAGAGCCACTCAGGTCGAGATCGACTCTGCCGTGCAGGCGCTGCGCGACGGCGAGCTCGTCGCCTTTCCGACCGAGACCGTCTACGGTCTCGGCGCCAACGCGCAGAACCCGGCGGCGGTCCGCCGGATCTACCAGGTCAAGGGACGTCCGCTCAAACATCCGGTGATCGTGCATCTCGACAGCCCCCGCTATCTGCATCGCTGGGTGCGCGAGGTCCCCGCGGCCGCGACGCGTCTCGCCGAGCGATTCTGGCCCGGGCCCCTCACCATGGTGATGCCCCGGGGGCCCAATGTTCATGATGCCGTCACCGGTGGGCAGGACACCGTTGCCATCCGTGTGCCTTCGCACCCGATGGCGCAGCAGCTTCTGACCGCCTTCGGCGGCGGCATTGCCGCTCCTTCGGCCAATCGCTACGGCAGGCTCTCGCCGACGCGGGCCGAGCACGTGCGCGAGGAGCTCGGAGAGCAGGTGAAGGTGATCCTCGACGGCGGGGAATGCCAGATCGGGCTCGAGTCCACCATCATCGCCTTTCAGGGACCGTCGGTGCGGCTGCTGCGGCCGGGGGCGATCACCGCGGGCCAGATCCGGCAGGCGGTCGGCGAGGTATTGATCGGAGCGGACATCGAGTCGCCCCGCGTGCCGGGCGCCACGACTTCACACTACGCGCCGACGACACCCATGACGATCGTGCCCGCGGGCGAGATCGATGCCCACGCGGAGGCGCAGTCCGCAGGAGGGCGGCGCGTCGCCGTGCTGGCGCAGCGGCTGCCGCTGAAGGCGCACAAGTACGCCACGTGGGTCAATGCGGGCCGGCGTCCGGAGCAGTACGGACACGATCTGTATTCGAACCTGCGCACGCTTGACAAGGCCGGTTGCCAGCGCATCCTCGTGCAGGATGTACCCGAGGGAGAGGGCTGGAGCGCCATTCGTGACCGGTTGTTGCGCGCGGCGGCGAGCGTCAGCGAGAGCGACGACAGCGGCGCGATGGCGGTCCTGCCCTAGGATCGGGCCCGCCCTCGTCACGCCGATCATCGACCGGACACGCTCCTCATTGCGCCGCGCCCGTTACATCGACCCGTTTCAGCCGGCGCACGTCCGGCGCCTGGTGCGCGAGTTCGGCTCGCCGCTGCTCATTCTCGACTGCGAGCGCGTGCGCGTGCAGTTTCGCAAGCTGCGCGCGGCGCTGCCGAGGGTGGCTCTGCACTACGCGCTCAAGCCCATGCCGCACGCCGCCGTGGTGCGCGCCGTGCTCGAGGAGGGGGGCTTCCTCGATCTGGCGACCACCGGCGAGGTGCAGCTCGTGCAGCGCCTGGGCGTGTCGCCCGAGCGTTGCATCCACAGCCATCCCATCAAGCGGCCGCAGGACATACGCAATGCGGTCGAATTCGGCGTGCGTACGTTCGTGGTGGACAATCCGGACGAGGTGCGCAAGTTCGAGCGGCTCGCCGACCGGGTCGAGCTGCTGCTGCGGGTGTCGTTCCGCAGCCCCGGGGCGATGTGCGACCTCTCGCGCAAGTTCGGCTGCGACCCGGAGGATGCGCTGGCGCTCGCGCGCCTGGCTGCCGAGCTCGGCATCCCGGTGCGCGGGCTCTCGTTCCATGTCGGATCGCAGGCCGCGGATTCCGCCAAGCACGTCGAGGCGATCCTCGCCTGCGCGAAGCTCATGAGCGCCGGGCGTCGAGGCCGGCTCGGCGCGCTCGATACGCTCGACATCGGCGGCGGCTTCCCGATCGACTACGCGCAGCCGGTGCAGGACATCGGCCGCTTCTGCGAGCCGCTGCGCGAGGCGCTCGGCCGGCTCCCCAAGCGCGTGCGCGTGCTCGCCGAGCCCGGCCGCTACATCGTCGGACCGGCGGTGATCGGAGTCGCCTCGGTGATGGGCAGAGCGCGCCGCGAGGCGCACTGGTGGTATTACCTCGACGACGGGCTCTATGGCTCCTACAGCGGCCAGATCTACGATCACGCGCGCTACCCGGTCGAGCCCCTGCGCGATGGGGAGGAGCGGCTGCCGTCGGTGCTGGCGGGCCCGACCTGCGACAGCATCGATGTGATCGCCGAGAATCTGATGCTGCCGAAGCTCGAGGCCGGCGACCTGATCGTCGGGCGCGCGATGGGAGCCTACACCTGGGCGAGCGCCTCGGAGTTCAACTTCTTTCCCAAGGCCACCGTGGTCGCCGTCAATCTGACGCCGGGCGACACGGGAAGCGTCATGGCTTTCCCGCTTTGACTCCGCGGCGGCGCTCCGGCCCGCAACACGAGGTGAAGGGTTGATTCGCAACGTGGTCTTCGACATCGGCTGGGTCCTGGTGCACCTCGATCACCGGCGCTTCCTCGAGTTCCTGAGCGCCCACGATGCGGAAGCGCCCGATCTCGAGACGGTGCTCGCGCGCATCGCGCTCGAGGATCACGAGTGCGGGCGGCTGCACGGCCGCGGTCTCCTCGAGCGCTTCGCGGGCATCGCCCGACAGCCCATGGACCTGACGCAGGCGCACGCGAAGTGGGTCGACATGTTCGAGCTGCAGCCGTCCATGGTCGAGCTCGCGCACCGCCTGGCCGAGCGCCACCGCGTGTACCTGCTGTCGAACATCGGCGATCTGCACTGGCATCACCTTGCGCGCGAATACGGGCTGCATCGCATCGGTCACGGGGCGCTGCCTTCCTTCATCGCCGGCGTCATGAAGCCGCATGCGGACATCTATATCGAGGCCGAGCGGCGCTTCGCGCTCGAGCCGGCCGAGACGGTATTCATCGACGATCGCTCCGAGAATATCGCCGCGGCGAGCGCTCGTGGCTGGCGGGGGATCGTGCATCAGAGCCACGACGCGACCGTGCGCGCACTGCGCGAGCTCGGAGTCGAGTCATGAAAACGAGTGATCCGCAGCCCGAGATCCCGACCGCGATCCATCGTCAGGTCGCCGCGGCCCGCGCCGGACGCGATCCGCGCGTCATCGCCCGGCTCTATTCGGGGTGGGCGGTTTTCGGGGAACGGCAGTTCCTGCGCGGTTACGCCCTGCTGCTGCCCGATCCGGTCGTGCCGAGCCTCAACGCGCTCGGCGCGCAGGAACGGACGGTCTACCTGTTGGATCTGGCGCGTCTCGGGGACGCCATTCTCAAGGCGACGGGCGCCGCGCGCATCAACTACGCCATTCTCGGCAATCTCGAGCCGGCATTGCATGCGCACGTGATTCCCCGCTACCTCGACGAGCCCGAGGGGCTGCGCACCGCGCACCCCTGGGTCTACGAATGGCAGGACGCCCCGGCCTTCGATCGGGAGGCCTGTCAGGAGCTCGCCGAATCGATCAGGCGCGAATTGACGCGGATGGGGGCGGCCAAGCCCATGCGCTTCGATCCGGGAGTCAACGCGGGCTCGCCGGAGGCTTCCGGCGAGCCCGCCGATCCGCGTCAATGAGTCGGCGGGGGCGCGGGCGGCGCGACCTTCGGCGCCTGCGGCTCGACGCTCAAGAGGCGCACGTCGAGCACCAGCAGCGATCCCGGGGGGATGGGCGGGGGCGAGTTGAGGTCGTATCCGAGCTTCGGCGGGATGAAGAGCCGCCACTTCGCTCCCGGCTTCATGAGCAGCAGCGCTTCGCGCCAGCCTGGAATCACCCGATCCACCGGAAAGGTCGCGGGCTGACCGCGCTTGTAGGAGCTGTCGAACACGGTGCCGTCGAGCAGCTTGCCGCGGTAGTTGACCGTCACGACGTCGCCGGGCTTCGGCGAGCGGCCCTTGCCGGGGCTCAGGATCCGGTACTGCAGCCCGCTCGTCGTGGTGACGACGCCCTTCTCGCGGCCATTGCGCTCGAGGAAGGACCGCGCCGCGGCGTGGTTGCGCGCGAGCGCGTGTGCGCGCGCGCCGAGCAGCAGCAGGTGGATGCGTTGCTGATCGGCCGGGGTGAGCGTGGCCTTGCCCGCGAGCGCGGCACGCAGTCCCGCGACGAGTCGCGGCGTCGACAATGTGCCGGTGTCGAGCGAAGCCCGGCGAAGCATCTCCCCGAGAGACACGCCCAGGCTGTAGCTCGCCTGTGATTTGACCCGCGCCGGATCTTGCGCGCGGGCCGCAAGCGCAGCGGGCGCCGCCGCAGGAGCGGCGAATGCCGCGGTGCATGCGAGCGCCGCCGCGGCCAGGCCGCAGGCCTTCATGACGGAATGCATCGGTTGCCTCGAGCGCCACCGGGCCGTGGACGGCACGGCTTGGGACCGGAGCGCGATCGAAGTTTCGCCCATCCACCGGCAAAGCGCTCGCAATTTTCGCCGCTCTGCTGGCGCCCGGCGCGCCGGCTCGGCATCATGACTCGCTCGATCGCCGGAGCGCCCGACGTGGTCAAGATCCGACAACTGTGCCGCAGCTTCACCGAAGGCGGACGCGTGCACCGCGTGCTCGATCAGGCCGACGCGCACGTCGCGCGCGGCGAGCTCGTCGCCGTGGTCGGGCGCAGCGGCTCGGGAAAGTCGACCCTGCTCAACCTGGTGAGCGGTATCGACCGTCCCGACGGCGGCACCGTCGAGATCGACGGGCGGGACGTGACCGCCATGCCCGAGCCCGGGCGCACGCTCTTCCGGCGCTCCCACATCGGATTCGTGTATCAGTTCTTCAACCTCATCCCGACACTCGATGCGGGGGAGAATGTGCGGCTCGCACTGGAGTTGAATGGCGTTCGGGGCGCCGAGGCGCGCCGGCGCACGTCCGCCATCCTGGCGGAGGTCGGGCTCGGCGAGCGGCTGCGCGCCGCCGTCGATCGCCTCTCGGGCGGCGAGCAGCAGCGGGTGGCGATCGCGCGCGCCCTGGTGCACCAGCCCGCGCTGCTGCTGGCCGATGAGCCGACGGGCAACCTCGACGAGCAGACTTCCCGTCAGGTATTGCCGCTGCTGCTGTCGCTCACCCGGACGAGGGGTACGACCGTCATTCTCGTCACGCACGACACCGCGCTCGCCGGCAGCGCCGATCGCGTGCTGGAGCTGCGCGCAGGGCGGCTGACCGAGAGCGCGCCGGCGCTCGAGCGCTCCGCCGGACGGCGGCTCTCGGTGAGCTGATGACGACGCTCTGGGCCGCGAGCGCGCGTCACCTGCTGCGGCGACCGGCGCAGCTCGCTCTCGCGCTCCTCGCGCTGTCGGCGGGGGTCGCCACCGTCGTCGCGGTCGACATCGCGACGGCGAGCTCGCGCCGCGCCTTCGAGCTGTCGTTGTCCGCCGTCAACGGCGCCGCCACTCACATGATCGTCGGCGGCCCGCAGGGCGTCCCCGAGGAGCTGTACGCCCGGCTCGTGACCCGCGCGCCGCTTCGGGGCGGCCCGGCGCCGGTGTACGCGCCATTGGTCGAGGGCTACGTCACCGCCGAGGGGCGGGTGATGCAGCTCGTCGGGGTGGACCCGTTCGCAACGCGCGCGATGCACGGTCCTCAGAGCCGCCTGGTCCCGCGGGCCGGCGGCGGCGCCGGCCGGCTCGAGGCGCTGCGACGCTGGTTTCTCGAGCCTGGCGCGGTCGTCATGGCCGCGCGCACGGCGAAGGAGCTCCGACTACGCTCCGGCTCGGACCTCGTGATCGATGTCGGCGGGGTGCGCCACGCGGCCACCCTCATCGGCCTGACGCGCCGCCGCGGTGCGGCGGACGAGTCGCTGCTGCTCACCGACATCGCGCAGGCCCAGGAGTGGCTCGGCCTGAACGGCCGGCTCACGCGCATCGACGTGCGCGAGCCGCAGGGCGCGCCCGGACGCGCGGCGCTTGCGCGGCTGCGACGCCGGCTCCCCCCCGGGGTCGCGCTCGAGCGGGCCGCGGGACACACCCGGCGCATGCTCGACCTGACGCATGCGTTCACGACCAATCTCGAGGCCATGAGCCTGCTGGCGCTGCTCGTCAGCACGCTCCTCATCTACGGCGCCATCAGCTTCACGGTCGTCCAGCGACGGCGCAGCATGGGCATTCTGCGGGCGCTCGGGGCCACGCGCCGTCAGATACTCGCCCTGGTGCTCGCGGAGGCGGCGGTCCTCGGCGTCGCGGGCGCGGGGCTCGGCCTGCTGCTCGGCATCGGCATCGGGCGGGAGCTCGTGCGCTTCGTGGCCGGCACGATCAACGACCTCTACTTCGTCGTCACCATCGAGCACACGACTCTGCCGCTCTCGTCCCTGCTCGAGGCCTTTGCCGCCGGACTCGGCGCATCGCTCCTCGCGGCTCTGCTCCCGGCGCTCGAAGTCGCCGGCGGCGCACCCGAGCTCGGGCTGCGGCGCTCGGCTCTCGAGCAGCGCGCGGCCGACACCGCCCGGCGGCTCCTCTGGGTGAGCGTCGCGCTCGCGGCGGCGGCCGTCGCGCTGATCGCCGGCTCCGGGCGCAGCGTGCCCGCCGGCTTTGCCGCGCTGCTTCTGCTGCTCTCGAGCGCGGCGGCCCTGACACCCGCCGTGCTGCGGGCGCTCGCGAGCGCCTCGGCTCGCGCGCTCGGCGGCGTGAGCACGGTCGCGCGACTTGCGCTCGGGGACATCGCCGGCTCGCTGAGCCGCACCGGGATCGCGGTCGCCGCGCTCGCCGTGGCGGTCGCGGCCATGATCGGAGTCTCGGTCATGGTCGAGAGTTTCCGCCTGTCGCTGCGCGAGTGGCTGATCGAGACGATGCGTGCGGACATCTATGTCAGCGCTCAGGGGCCCGCGACGCAGCGCCCGGAGCTCAGGATCGAGCCGGCGGTGCTGCGGGCGCTCGTCTCGACGCCCGGCATCGCCGGCTACAGCGCGAGCCGCAGCGTGGAGGTCCGATCCGCGCGGGGCGGGATCGTGCTCGATGCGCTCAGGATGGCCCCCGGCAGCTATGCGGGCGTGCGGCTCCGCGCCGGCGATCCGTCGAAGGTCTGGGCGGCATTCCATCGCGGGGCAATCCTCGTCTCCGATTCGCTCGCGTGGCGGCTGCGGCTCGCTCCCGGAGACCGTCTCGCGCTGCTCACCGCCACGGGCTTGCACGAGTTTCCCGTCGCCGCGGTGTTCAAACAGTACGGCAGCGGTCGCGGCAGCGCGCTGATGAGCATGCGGCAGTATCGCCGCTGGTGGGATGACGATGCGATCACGGCACTCGGACTGTATCTCGAGCGCGGAGTCGCCGCCCGGGGCGAGATCGAGCGGCTGCGAGCGGCGGGCGGCGCGCGCCAGGCGCTGTTCATCCGCTCCAACGCCGGGATCCGTGCGCTGTCGCTCGAGATCTTCGACCGCGCGTTCGCCATCACCCGGGTGCTCTACTGGCTCGCGGCCGCGCTCGCCGCCGTGGGTCTGCTCAGCGCGCTGCTCGCGTGGCAGCTCGAGCGCGCGCATCAGGTGTCGCTCCTGCGCGCGCTCGGCCTCACCGCGCGCGGCGCCGCGGCCCTGGTCGCGAGTCAGACGGCGTTCATGGGTTTGGCGGCGCTCGCGGCCGCCATCCCGACCGGGCTGCTGATCGCATTCGTGCTGACGGAGGTGGTCGACCGGCGCGCGTTCGGCTGGCGGATCGAGATGCACCTGCGCGGGGCGCCGTTCGGCAACGCGCTCGCGCTGTCACTCGCGGCCGCCGCGGTCGCGGCTCTCTATCCGGCGTGGCGCTCCCTGAGATCGCCGATCGCCGCCGAGCTGCGCGAGGAGTGAGGGTGAAAGCGGGTCTCGTGGTCACGCTGGTGGCGCTCGCGGCCGTCGCCGGCCGCGCGCCGGCCGCCGTCGATCCGACAGTCTCCGCCGCGCCGACGGCCCCGGGAGCGGCGCACCCGGGAGCCTACGCCGAAGCTCTGGCGCCGAAGCCTCTCGTCTTTCCCCGCGATCAGGGCCCGCATCCGGACTTTCGCCAGGAGTGGTGGTATCTCACCGGCAACCTCGAGTCCGTCTCGGGCGAGCGGTTCGGCTTCGAGCTCACGTTCTTCCGGTTCGCGATCGCGCCGCCGGGTGCGCGCCCGAGCGCCGAGACCTCGCGCTGGCGCACGCGTCAGATCTACCTGGCGCACTTCGCCATCACGGACGTGGCCCGGCACAGGTTCCGCTATACGGCGCGGGTCTCGCGCGGCGCGCTCGGGCTCGCGGGCGCGCGGGCCGAGCCCTTTCGCGTGTGGCTCGGCAACTGGCAGATCGCGGCGGATCCGGCGCATCGGGGCGCGTGGATCGTCCGTGCCGCCCGCAGAGGCTACGTGCTCCGGCTGATCGCCCGACCTCTGCTGCCGCCCATTGCCAATGGCGATCATGGACTCAGCCGCAAATCGGGCGAGGCGGGGGACGCCACCGACTACTACTCGATCCCCCGGGTGGCGGTCGACGGCACGTTGGCGCGCGACGGGCAAAGACTACCGGTGCGCGGTCTCGCTTGGCTCGATCGCGAGTGGGGCAGCGGCAGCCTCGGCCCGCAGGAAACCGGGTGGGAATGGTTCGGCCTGCAGCTCGATGACGGCTCCTCGCTCATGTTCTACTCGCTGCGCGATCGCGACGGACGGCAGGATCCTTACAGCGCGGGCACCTGGGTCGAGCCCGGCGGCCGCGCCCGATCGCTCACCGACCCGGACGTGCGCATCGAGTCGCTGCGCCACTGGACCGATCGCCAGGGCGTGCGCTATCCCTCGCGCTGGCAAGTGCGGGTGCCGCGGCTCGGATTGGTGCTCACCGTGAAGCCCGTCCTGGCGAACCAGGAGCTCGTGACCTCCCCGCGCTACTGGGAGGGCGCGGTGAACGTGGCGGGTACCCGCGCGGGCGAGCCTGTCGGGGGCCGCGGTTACGTCGAGCTGGCCGGCTTCGCGTCCTCGCAGGCCCCGCCGAGATGACGGCGCTGCCTAATTGCGTAATGATTCGCGTTCAGTCCTCAGCTGGAGATGGCCCATGCGACGCTCGATTGCTTCCGCGCTGATGATCTTCCTGCTCACGGCCCAGGGCGCCTATGCGGCGCTTCCGGATGGCACCCTGGCGCCGGATTTCACCGCCGTGGCGACCCAGGGAGGTCGCGCCTTCACGTTCTCTCTCGCCAGGGCGCTCAAGAAGGGACCGGTGGTGCTCTACTTCTACCCGGCGGCGTTCACCCCGGGATGCACCATCGAGGCGCACGACTTCGCGCAGGCGATGGCGAAGTTCAAGGCTCTCGGCGCGACCGTGATCGGCGTCTCGCACGATGGGATCGCCAAGCTCAAGCGCTTCTCCGTGAGCGTCTGCCGCAAGAAGTTTCCGGTCGCCTCGGACGCCAGCGGTCGCATCATGAAGGAATACGATGCGGTGCTCCCGAAGCATCCGCAGTACGCCAATCGCACCTCGTACGTGATCGCTCCCGACGGGCGGATCCTTTATTCCTACACCAACCTCGACCCCGCCAAGCATGTGGCCAACACCATGGCGGTGGTGCGCAAGTGGGACAAGGCGCACGGGCACGCCTGAGGGACCCCGCGGTCTGCAGGCCGGTTTCGTTCGGATCGGCGCCGGGGCGGGTCGCGGAGCGGCGAGCGGGCGGACAGGAGTCCGGCCCGCGATTCAGTCGAGCTGGGCGAGTGCCGCCGGGACGTGCCGCCTGATGAGGGCGCCGCGCGCCTGCCACTCTTGCGCGGGGGCGAGCGACTCGAGGAAGCGGACCTCGCCGCCCGCGAGCACGGCGAGCGGCACGCCGTCGCGGTAGAGCACGCGATTGCCGGCGAGCGCCGGCAATCGCGGTCCGGGCGTCAGCAAGCCGAGCAGATTGAGCGGATCGGACGCCGAGAGCGAGATCAACTCGCCCTGTGGCGCGCGCCGTCGCACCTCGCGCAGCAGGCCG
>JAKAZP010000441.1 GCA_021815905.1 Pseudomonadota bacterium
CCCGGGACCTGCGCCCGCGCCGGAGCGCGCGCAGGACTCGCCCCCGGGACCTGCGCCCGCGCCGGAGCGTGAGCAGGACTCGCCCCCGGGACCTGCGTCCGCGCCGGAGCGTGCGCTGACGCCGGCGTCGCGGCCGACACCGCCGCGAAGGCGTGGCGGATGGCATCGACCGCGCGCTGCTGGCCGTCGGTGTCGGAGCCCGCCGCCCGGGTGCGGGCGAGGAGCAGCGCACGTGCGCCGCCTCGCGACGCCCAGACGCCGTCGATCGTGCGCGGGGGCCGGTGGCGGCTCAATTGCCCGAGCAGGGTGAGCATCTCGCCGGTGGGATCTGCGGGCACCAGCGACTTCGCCATGAGGCCGGCGGGCGAGGCGAGGAGGTCGATGGTGCGCTCGAGCGCCGCGTGCAGCCCCGCGCTGCTGAAGCGCCCCGGCGTGACGGTGTCGCTGAGCAGATAGCGGTGGGCGAAGAGATACGCCTCGTCGCGTCGCATCGACGCGCGATCGCCGTTCTCCACCGCGAGAAACTCGGGGTCGGCGCGCAGCCGCGCGGCGAGCGCGCGCGAGAGCCGGGCCCGCTCGCCCGCATCGGCGCCGGCGATCGCGATGATGATGAGCCGCGAGGCGACGCCGCGACGCAGCTGCTCGACGAGCAGCCGCTCGGAGGCGCTCGGGGAGCGCGGCAGGAAGGCCGACAAGTCCGCCGAATAGCGGGCGCGCGCGACGATGAGGGCGGCGCCTCCCGCGAGCAGCGCCCAGATGAGGATCGCGGGCGCGCGCCGCTTCATGGCGCGGAGGGTGGCCCCAGGGTCATGAGCGAGCGATCGCCGTTGCGCTCGAGGATCTCGATTCTGCGGATGTCATCGCGCGCGCCCGCGATGCGGATGCGGCGCACGCTCTTCGCCATCCCCGCCTGCCGCGGAGTCAGCGCGAGTTTCCAGTGAGCGAGGCTGCCCTCGAATTCGACGTGAAACACGCGCTCGAGCGCCGCGCGATCCCCGGCGAGCGTCGCGCGAATCGCATCCACGTAGGGAGCCGCCTGCGGATAGGAGTCGAGGTCGAAATGCAGCGCTCGGCCGCCGCGGCGCACGGTCACCACGTCACCATCGAGAGCGAGCGACTCGCGCTTCGGTCGCAGCGTGCGCTTCACCAGATGATCCGGCGCGTCATAGATCAGCACGCCCGAGGACTCGAGCGGGCGGGAGAGGATCGAGAGAGTGTCACGCTCGGTGAACGGCACCTCGCCGTGCTTGCGCCGCGCGAGCAGCGCCATCAGCCGGTCAAGCCCGCTGGCCGGGGTCGCCGGCGCTGCGGCGTGCGCCTCGAGCTGCGGGGCGGCGCGTGCCCCGCTCGCGGGTGCCGCCGGGGCTGCGGCATGCGCCGTGCCCGCGGTGAGCGCGAGCAGGCCCGCGACACCGGCGCACGCGCCAAGCGCGAGGGGGCGCGCGAGACCTGCGCCCGCGAGAGCGGCGCGCGCGAGAGCGGCGCGCGCGAGGCGCAGCGGGAGAGAGCGGCTAATCATCGCTCCAGAACCGATAGAAGTTGAACCAATTGTACGGATGCCGGCGACAGTGCTCCTCGAGGCGCCGAGCATAGCTCACCACCGCCGCGCGCACGGCCTCGTCGCGCCCGGCGGCCGGCACGCCCGAGAAATCCGCGAGCGGCTCGAACACGACTCGATATCGGTTGCCGCCGAGATACAACCCGAGCATCAGGAACACCCGCCGGCCGAGCAGCGCCGCGGCGCGCAGGGGACCGGTCGGGAAGCGCGCCGGGTGGCCGAGAAAGGGCACGGTCACCGATTCCTCCTCGCCCGGGGTGCGGTCCGCCAACATCCCGACGAACACCCCCTGCTCGAGCAGCGCGCGCACTTTGAGCATGGCCTCGAGGCTGCCGAGCGGCACCGTCTCGAGCGCCGCCGACGGGTTGATCGCGGCGAGCATGGCGCTGATGTGGTGGGCGTTGTCGGCGTACATCAGCATGGCGACGCGCAGACCCCGCTGGCGCCGCCCGATGGCGCGCGTGACCTCGAAGCTGCCCAGGTGCGCGCCGATGAGGAACGCCCCTTCGCCCGAGCGCTGCTGCTCGACCATGAGCGCTTCGCCCTCGATCGCGATGTCGAACAGCGCGTAGCGGTCGTTGAGCAGGAACAGGCGGTCGTGGATGACCGTGGCGAAACTCAGCACGTGACGGAATCGGTCCGCGGCGCGCGCCGGACGGCCGAGCGCCCGCGGCAGAAACGCGAGCGAGGCGCGGCGCGCCCGCGGCGCGCACAGGAAGAAATACCCGGCAATGCCGTAGAGAAGCACGCGGCTCGCCCGGCGGCCGATGAGCAGCGACAGCCGCGTCATCAGCCGCAGCAGGATCGGGTGGCCGCGCTCGCGATGCTGGGTCCACTCCGCCGCGCTTCGAGCGGGCGCGGGGGCGCCGGCGCTCGGGCTCATGCGCCGGCCAGTTGGCCCGTCGCCACCGCGCCCGAGGCGCTCGCGATGCTGAAGCGGATGGCGCCGCCCGGCAGCCGCTCGTGGGTGAGCTCGAGCGTCTCTCCGGGCCGCACCGGCCGCAGGAACTTCACCGCGCTGACGCGCCACGGGCGCGCGAGCGCGCCGTCGGCCGCGATCACCCGCAGCGCCTCATCGAGCAGCACGACGCCGGGCAGCACCGGCGCTCCCGGGAAGTGCCCGTCGGTGGCCGGATGCGGATCCGGGAGCGTGAGGGGGAGCGAGGTCAAGAGCTCACCTGCCGCTCATCCTGGCTCATCCTGGCTCATCCTG
>JAKAZP010000442.1 GCA_021815905.1 Pseudomonadota bacterium
GACACCTCGGCGAGCAGGACCCGAAAGCGCTGCTCGAGGCGCTCGAAGACCACCGTGTCCCGGGCGAGCACGTGCTGCGCGTGAAGTCGCTCGACGTCGGCGTCCGTCAGCTGTGCGCCGGCTGCCAGGTGGTCCTCGATCTCGCGCGTGAGCTCGGGATTCATGCCCGCCAGGTGCTCATACCAGACGGTATAGCTCGGCGGGTGATAGGCCGCCGGCTGTTGCGCCATCCGAGTCAGTGCCGTCCGCAGAATTTCCGCACTTTGTTCTTTTGTATGCGAATACCGCATGTCCGCTCGCCCGAACCGGAAACGAACTTCGCCGGGTGAGAGGCCTCCCTAACCCCCGGAATCCGCAAGACCCCCGGGGAAGGAGCAACAGCCGCTCGGACGTACGACTTCAGGTCCTGGATCGCTGCGGCCCTTCTTCGGGCGATGGGGATGCTATGTCAATCGATACGTGGACGCAATTGGCATAAGTCATATGACGGGCGGGCGGCCCACCCGCGATCCCGGGCGCGCACCCGGAGCACGCGCCGACGCGGTCATGTGTGACACAGGTCGCACCCGCGCGCGGCGCGACGCCTCAAGCCGGTGCAGGCTGCGGCCGATACAGGCAGCGGTGCGGGGCCTCGCGGATTGGCAGGCGACTGCCCAACGGACGAAGAACATCGGCCCAGACATGTCCTCGAAAACCGCTCCGCAGACAACCCGATCGGTTCTCATCGTCGACGACAGCGGGGCGCAGCGGCGTTTCGTCGCGGCGCTCTGCCGCGAGCTGGGATGGGCGGCGGTGCACGAGGCGAGCAATGGCCAGGAAGCGCTCGCACTGCTCGATGCCTTCGATACGCCGCCGACGCTGATGATCATCGATCTCGAGATGCCGACCATGGACGGGCTCGAGCTGCTCGGGGCACTGCGCGAGCGCGACGTCGATGCGTCCATCGTGATCGCCTCCTCGCGCGAGCGTGCGCTCGTGCATTCGGTGCAAGGCCTGGGAGCCGCGCTCGGCCTGCGCATCATCGGAGCCGTGCAGAAGCCCCTGACACTCGAACGCCTCTCGGTGCTGCTGCAAAGCGGCGCGGATGCCGAGCAGCCGAAGCCGGTCGCCGCCGCGGAGCCGGTGGATCCGGAGGAGCTCCGATCCGCCCTGGAACGGTTCGAGATCCACGTCCACTACCAGCCTCAGGTCGAGCTCGAAACCGGATACGTGCGCGGCGTCGAGGCGCTCGCCCGCTGGAAGCATCCCTCCCTCGGGCTCGTGAGCCCGGAGCGCTTCGTGCCGACCGCCGAGCAGCACGGCCTCGTGCACAAGCTGACACTTCAGGTCATGAACCAGGCGCTGCTGCAATCCGCCTCGTGGAGCGCCGAAGGCATCGATCTTCGGGTGGCGATCAATCTGTCGCCGGCACTGCTCAATCGTGCGGAGCTGGTCGATGAGATCTGCGACCTGCAGCAATGCCACGGCGTCCCCGCGAATCGCATCGTGCTCGAGGTCACCGAGAGCACGCTGCTCGGGGAGCTCGCGGTGGCGCTCAGCGTGCTGACCCGGCTGCGCCTGCGGGGATTCCGGCTTTCGCTCGATGACTACGGCACCGGGTTCTCCTCGATGCAGCAGCTCGCGCGCATCCCCTTCACCGAGCTCAAGATCGACCGCAGCTTCGTCCACGGCGCCCACGACCGTGACAGTCTCAAGGTGATCCTGCGCTCGGCGCTCGATCTCGCGGGCAAGCTCGGCATCGAGACCGTCGCCGAGGGAGTCGAGTCGATGTCGGACTGGCGGCTCCTGCGCGAGTACGGCTGCACGCTCGCTCAGGGCTGGCTGCTCGGGAAAGCGATGCCGGCCGATCGCTTCGAGGCCTGGCTGAAGCGACACCTGGCCCGCCGGCCCGTGCTCCTCGCGAGCCCGTCCTGCGCGATCGCCGCGGACGATCAGACCTGCCGGATCGAGTGAGCCGTCCAGGCCTCCGCGGCCAGGATTCCGAGCGTCACGCCGAGGAAGGTCCCCGCGATCACATCGCTCACGAAGTGCCAGTCGCCCGCGACCAGGACTCCCGCGGCAATCAGCAACAGCGCCGCGAGCGGCCCTCTGCTCGCCCGATACAGCCGCATGAACACGCCGGCGAAGGACCCCGCGAGCATCATGTGACCGGAGGGGAAACTGCTTTGTTCCGAGCCCTTCCAGAGATTGAAGACGTGCCGGGCTCCGTGCATCACGGTCATCGGGTTCGGAACGCCGAAGAAGACCTTCAGAACGTCACTGTTGATCGCATAGGTGCAGATGGAGGCGAGGCATGCGATCGCCAAAGTCTCACCGAAGCGCGAGATGTGACCGCGGACCAGGCGCGCGAGAACCAGAGCCACGACCAGCGCCGATTCGATCGACAGAATGATCCTCGAGCCGAGCGCCTTGTCGAGCGGGTGCAGAAAGCGACCGAACCGCCAGAAGTGGCTCGCCGTCGGCAGGTCGATGCGCGCGAAGGCGACCGCCACCAGCGCCGCGGTGGCGAGGAACAGGATGAGCCAGATCTCGATGACGTAGGAATAGCGTTTCAAGCGTACCGACTGCCTTGCCTGAAGAGCGCGCAGGCAAGACGGCGAAGCCCGATCCTGATGCGGCCGCGACTAGTATCCGATAGGATCGGCTAACTCTCTAGCGCCATCGCGTGCGCGCGGCTCGATCGTGCTGCCGCGCCCGGCTCCGTGGGCCGGAGTGGCTTGGGCAACTCCCGCCCGCGCGACGGGCTCGCCGAGGCGATCG
>JAKAZP010000016.1 GCA_021815905.1 Pseudomonadota bacterium
CAGAGTGTGATCGGTGTTCATGTCGATGCCGAAACGCATGCGCAGCACCTTCGCTTCGCGCGGCGTGAGCTGCGCCAGCACCGAGTGGGTCGTCTCGCGCAGCGATTCCATGGTCGCCTGATCGATGGGCGAGGCTACCGAGGTGTCCTCGATGAAGTCCCCGAGATGCGAGTCCTCGTCGTCGCCGATCGGGGTCTCCATGGAGATCGGCTCCTTGGCGATCTTCAGGACCTTGCGCACCTTGTCCTCGGGCATCTCCATGCGCACGGCGAGCTCCTCGGGCGTCGGCTCGCGCCCCATCTCCTGCAGCATCTGCCGGGAGATGCGGTTCAGCTTGTTGATGGTCTCGATCATGTGCACCGGGATGCGGATGGTGCGCGCCTGGTCGGCGATCGAGCGGGTGATCGCCTGCCGGATCCACCACGTCGCGTAGGTGCTGAACTTGTAGCCGCGGCGGTATTCGAACTTGTCGACCGCCTTCATCAGGCCGATGTTGCCTTCCTGGATCAGGTCGAGGAACTGCAGGCCGCGGTTGGTGTATTTCTTGGCGATCGAGATGACCAGACGCAGGTTCGCCTCCACCATCTCCTTCTTCGCGCGCCGCGCCTTGGCCTCGCCGATCGACACCTCGCGGTTGATCTCCTTGATGTCGTTGATCGACAGGTGGAAGTCGCGCTCGAGCTGCTCGAGCTTCCTCTGCCGCCGCTCGATCTCGTCCTTGAACTTCCCGAGCGGCGCGGAGTACTTCTTGCCCGCCTTCACGTGCCTCGCGAGCCAGCGGGCGCTGGTCTCGTTCTTGGGGAAGGTGGCGATGAAGTCCTTGCGCGGCATGCCGGCATCGCGCACGGCGATGATCATGATCTCCTTCTCGAGCTGGCGGACCTCGGCCACGTGGGTGCGCAGGTTGAGTATCAGCGCATCGAACATCCGCGGCGCGAGCTTCAGCTCCATGAACTCGTCGGCAAGCTTCTTGCGCGTCTTGAGCGTCTTCGGGTCGCGCGCGCCGTGCCTGTCGATGCCCGAGAGCACATGCGCATGGCACTTCGCGAGGCTCGCGAAGCGGTTGGCGGCCTCCTGCGGATCCGGGCCGGTGTCGACGGTCTCCTCCTCGGAGTCGACGCCGTCATCGCTCTCCTCCTCCTCCTCGGGCTTCACCTCCGCCGTCGCCAACTCCATCTTGGTCGGGTTCTGCGGCTGGGCGATGACATCCGGCGCGTTGGGGTCGACGAATCCGACGATCACATCGACGAGCCGCGCCTGTCCGCTCTTCACCGGCTCGTAGGCGCGCAGCAGGAACTCATGGGTCGGCGGATAGAGCGCGAGCGCGCGGCGCACGGCCTCGAGGCCTTCCTCGATGCGGCGCGCGATGCGGATCTCGCCCTCGCGGGTGAGAAGCTCGACCGTGCCCATCTCGCGCATGTACATGCGCACCGGATCGGTGGTGCGGCCGAGCTCGGCATCGAGCGCGGCCAAGGCGGCGGCGGCCTCCTCGATCGCCTCCTCATCGGCGGGCGCCGACGGCTCGCTCGCGAGCAACGACTCGGTGTCCGGTGCCTTCTCGTACACCGGAATTCCCATGTCGTTGATGGTGTTGACGATGTCCTCGATCTGCTCGGGATCGACGATCTCGGACGGCAGGTGATCGTTGACCTGCGCGTAAGTGAGGTAACCCTGCTCCTTGCCGCGGGCAATGAGGAGCTTCAGCTGCGACTGGCGGTCTTCGGGCATGACGGGAGCGCGGCGCTCGATTCCGAGCGGACGCTTCTCGAGCGCATGAGTCGGGCCTTCGCCGTCGGCCGGGGCACGGCCCGCGTGCGCGCCGGCTTTCCCCGCGCGCCCGGCGCTCGAGCGGGCTTGCGCGCCGCTCACGCGAGCGGCGCGCGCGGCGCGAGTGTCGGGGCGGGAGCTCGAGCGCGAGTCGGCTTTCGCCGCGGTCTCGGGGGCGGCGGCTTCCGCGCCCTTCTTCGGCGCCGCGCCTTTCGCGTGCGCCTTGTCCCTGAGCGCCGCGGCGCTCGGGGAGGCCTTCTCGGCCGTTGCGCGCGCGGGTTTGGCCGCGTGCACGACCGTTCGTTTCCTGCTGGCTGAGGAGGTCTTCTGCTTGGCTTTCATGAGTACCGGAAGGTTTGGCGAAGAGACTGTCGATCCCCTATCTGCTGCCGGCGAAGAAGCAACTCAAGGGGCGCCAAAGGTAAAGCGCGCAATTCTAGTTGACAGCGGGGCAAATACCAAATGCACGGCTCGCAAAGTGCTCGAGACTCCACTCCGGCGTTCCTAGCGGCCGGGGCGCCTCGCGATAAGTTCCTGAAATTCATGACGTTCCTCGGCACTCAGGCCGGCGAGGCCGGCGGCGTTGATCCTGGCCTCGAGGGCCTCGAGGCGTCGCTCCCGGGTGAGCTCGGCGAGCTTCCCGAGGGCCGCCTTGAGCTCGACGGTCGCGGCCTGCGCATCGCCCAGCATCTCCTCCCGGAGCAGCTCCCCAAGGCGCCGGCTCTCCCTTCTGTCGGCCCAGCGCTGCAGGACTTGAGCCGGACGTGACAGCGGCCGCACGCGCAGGTCGTCCAACATCTCGCGCAGAAACTGGATTCCGCCCTCTTCGCATGCCTCGAGTCCCGCGCGCTCGGCGTCCGTGACCGACCCGGCGATCGGCGGAAAGTTCACCAGGCGGGCGATGGCCTGGGTCACGAGACTGCCGCGTCCGGCGGAAAGGCGTGTCCGCGGCCTTTGGGCGGTCGCGGGCCTCGCCCCGACGGCAACGGATCCGCCGCTCCCGGCGCCCGCCGCCGGCGTACCTTCGCCGGACCACAGCGCCTGCAGCCGCTCGGGGGCGAGCTTGACGACTTCCGCGACCCGCGCGAGCAGAAGATCCCGGTAGACCCCATCGGGCACCTTCGCGACCAGCGGCCGCGCGCTCGCCGCAAAGCGCGCGCGGCCGTCGGCGGAGGTGAGATCGATCTGCGCGGACAGCTCCCGCACCAGGTATTCCGAGAGCGGGAGCGTCGAGTCGAGGCGGCCCTCGAACGCCTCCCGGCCCTCCGCCCCGACCAGGGAGTCGGGATCCTCTCCCTCGGGAAGGAAGAGAAAGCGGATCTCGCGCCCTTCGCGCGCCTCGGGCAGGGCGTGCTGCAGCGCGCGCCACGCCGCGGCGCGCCCGGCGCGATCACCGTCGAACGCGAACACGACTTCGCTCACCAGCCGGAAGATGCGCTTGAAGTGCTCGGGGGTGGTCGCCGTGCCGAGGGTCGCCACCGCGTAGCCGATCCCGGCCTGATGCAGGCGCACGGCATCCATGTAGCCTTCCACCACGAGCAGCCGCTTCAATCCCGATCGGGCGAGACGCGTCTCGTACAGACCGTAGAGCTCCCGCCCCTTGTGAAAGAGCGCCGTCTCGGGGGAGTTGAGGTACTTCGGCTCGCCGCGATCGAGGACGCGACCGCCGAAGGCGATCGTGCGGCCGCGGGTATCGCGGATCGGAAACATGATCCGGTCTCGGAAGCGGTCGTAGTGGCGCTCGCCTTCGCCGGCCCCCCGGTCACGCTCGATGATGAGACCGAGCTCCGCGAGGGCGCGTCGGCCGGACTCCTGGGCGCCGAACTGCCTGAGGACCGCATTCCAGGAGTCCGGGGCATAGCCGATGGCGAACCGCTGGACGGTCTCGCCGGTGAGACCGCGCCGCGCCACGTATTCGCGGGCGCGCTCGCTGTGCGCCAGCGCCTCGGAATAGAACTTCCCCACCCGTCCCATGAGCTCGTAAAGCGTTTCCTCGGCGCGTGCCGCCGCCGGATGCTCGCCACCCTCGTGAGGCACCGTGAGGCCGAGCCGGCTCGCGAGCTCTTCCACGGCCTCCGGGAACGCCATACGGTCGTGCTCCATGAGGAATCGCAGCACGGTGCCGTGCGCGCCGCAGCCGAAACAGTGATAGAACTGCTTCTCGGGGCTGACCCAGAAGGAGGCGGTCTTCTCGGTGTGAAAGGGGCAGCAGGCCTTGTATTCCCGGCCGGCCTTCTTCAGCTGAACGCGCGAGCCGACCACCTCCACGATGTCCGCTCGGGCGATCAGCTCGTCGATGAAGCTCTGCGGGATGATGGGCGGACTCTACCCCTGCTACGGGCCGAGCTTCTCCCGGACGCGGGCGCTCACCACGCCCATGTCGGCGCGGCCCTGGGCCTTGGATTTCACCGCGGACATGACCTTGCCCATGTCCTTCACCGAGGTCGCGCCGCTCGCGGCGATCGCCTCGGCGATCAGGGAATCGAGCTCGGCATCGCTCATCCGGCTCGGCAGATAGGTCTCGAGGAGGGCGATCTCGGCGCTCTCCTTGGCCACGAGATCCGCGCGCCCGCCGCTTCGGAACTGCGTGATGGCCTCCTTGCGCTGCTTGATCATCTTCTCGAGCACCGCCAGCACCTGCGCGTCATCGAGCACGATGCGCTCATCGACCTCGCGCTGCTTGATGGCGGCGAGCGCCAGGCGGATGGTGCCCAGGCGATCCTTCTCGCCCGCGCGCATCGCGCCCTTCATGTCCTCCGTGATGCGTTCCTTGAGAGTCATGCCGCCTGCGGGTCAGCGCGAGGGGCGCATTCCCTCGCGCGAGATGCGCTTCATATGGCGCTTGATCGCGGCCGCCTTCTTGCGTTTCCGCTCCTGCGTCGGCTTCTCGTAGAATTCCCGCCGTCGCAGCTCGGTGAGAATGCCCGCCTTCTCGCAGGCGCGCTTGAAACGCCGCAAGGCGGCATCGAAGTACTCATTCTCACGGATACGGACGCTCGGCATCGAAACCTCGGAATGGGCCAGTCGGCAGGCCCGTGGCAAGTAAGGACCGGGACAGGCCCGGGGTCGGCTCAAATGGGCGCGCAATTCTAGTTGAGGCTCATGGCAAAGGCAAAATTGCGGGTTCTGGCGATCGAGTCCTCCTGCGACGAGAGCGCGGCGGCCGTGCTCGATGAGTCCGAGGGGCTGCTGGCGCACGAGCTCCACAGCCAGATCGAGCTGCATCGGTCCTACGGGGGGGTGGTGCCCGAGCTCGCCTCCCGCGACCACGTGCGCAAGCTCCTGCCGCTCATCGAGCGGGCGCTCGGGCGGGCCGGGACGCGCCCGGATTCCCTCTCCGGAGTGGCCTTCACCGCGGGCCCCGGCCTCATCGGAGCGCTGCTCACGGGAGCGGCGCTCGCGCGCAGCCTCGCCTATGCCTGGAAGGTGCCGGCGATCGGCGTCCACCACCTCGAAGGTCACCTGCTCGCGCCCCTGCTCGAGCCCGAGCCTCCGCCTTTCCCGCACGTCGCACTCCTGGTCTCCGGAGGCCACACCCTCCTCATCGAGGCGGCCGCCATCGGGCGTTACCGGATACTCGGCGAGACGCGCGACGATGCGGCCGGCGAGGCGTTCGACAAGGTCGCCAAGCTCCTCGGCTTGCCTTATCCGGGCGGCCCCGAGCTCGCGCGGCTCGCGGCCGGCGGCGCCGCGGGCGCCTTCCGCTTCCCCCGGCCCATGCTCGATCGGCCGGGGCTCGAGTTCAGCTTCTCGGGGCTGAAGACCGCGGTGCTGCACGCCCTGCGGGGACGCGAGCTCGCGAATCAGACGAAGGCCGACATTGCGCGCGCGGTCGAGGAAGCGATCGTGAGCACGCTCGCCGCCAAGGCGCTGCGGGCGCTCGAGGCGACGGGTCTCGACACTCTGGTCGTCTCGGGGGGAGTCAGCGCCAATCGCCGTCTGCGCGCGGAGCTGACGGATTCGATCGGCCGGCGCGGCGGACGCGTGTACTATCCTCGCATCGAGTTCTGCACCGACAATGCCGCCATGATCGCCGTCGCAGGCCTCGCGCGACTGCGCGCGGGCGAAAGCGAAGGGCTCGCCATCCGCGCGCGCGCGCGGTGGCCGCTCGAGTCGCTGCCGCCGCTCGCGGGGCCGGACCGCTTCGTTTCCCACCCGAGCCCGACCTCGCGATGACGAGTCCGCTCCCCGGCGACCGGGTCTTCCTGCGCGGCCTGAGCGCCGAGTGCATCATCGGCTTCATCGACTGGGAGCGGCGCGTACGGCAGACGGTGCTGGTCGATCTCGAGCTGCCCGTCGACTGCCGCCGCGCGGCGGCGACCGACGAGGTCGCCGACACCGTCGACTACAAGCGCGTGGCCAAGCGCGTGCTCGCCTACATCGAGGCTTCGGAGTTCAAGCTGGTCGAGACGCTCGCGCATCGCCTGGCGCTGCTGCTGCTCGAGGAATTCACCATCGAATGGGTGCGGGTGACCCTCAACAAGCCGGGCGCGATCCGAGGCTCGCGCGACGTCGGTGTCACGGTCGAGCGCCATCGCGCGGATCTGCCGGCGGCGGCGGCCGCGCGGCTCTGACCCCGATGCCCAAGGTGTACGTCGCGGCCGGCAGCAACATCGAGCCCGAGCGGCACCTCGCGCTCGCCGCTTCCGAGCTCGAGCGCGAGTTCCCGGGCGTGCGTTTCTCGCCCTGGTATCGCAACGGTGCGGTGGGATTCGAGGGCGAGGACTTCATCAACCTGGTCGCCGAGTTCCCGACGGACCTTCCGGTCGGCGAGGTGCGCTCGCGCCTGCAGGCGATCGAGGCGCGGTGCGGACGGCCGCGAGGCGCCCCCCGGTGGGCTCCGCGGTCCATGGACCTCGACATCCTTCTATATGGAGATGCCGTGAGCCGGGATTCGGCGCTGAGGCTCCCGCGGCCGGACCTGCTGCGGCGCGCGTACATGCTCGGGCCGCTCGCGCAGCTCGCTCCCGAGCTCGTGCATCCGACCGAGCGGGTCACGATCGGAGAGCTCTGGCGCCGCTTCGATCGCGCGGCGCATCCGCTGGTGGAGGTGCGCCCGGCTGACGCGGAGCGCGGCGCGAAGTGACCCTCTTTACCAGCCGATGCTCCGGCCGCCGTCGACGGCCAGGATCTGGCCGGTGACGTACGGGGCCTCACAGGCGAAGAACAGCGCCGCCTTCGCGATGTCCTCGGCCGAGCCGCCGCGCTTGAGCGCCGTGCGGGAGATGATGCGCTCTCTGAGCGCCGCGTCGACGCCGTCGTCGGGCCACATCACCGGCCCCGGCGCAATGGCGTTCACGCGCACGTGCGGTCCGAGCTCGCGCGCCAGGGACTTGGTGAGCATGATGAGCCCCGCCTTCGCGAGGCAGTACACCGGGTATCGCCGCAGCGGGCGCATGCCATGAATGTCCACGAGGTTGAGGATCAATCCCTGCCGGGCGTGCAGCGCCGGGTAGGCGGCCTGGCAGAGAAACAGCGGCGCCTTGAGATTGGTGCCGATCAGATCGTCCCAGTGGGTCTCCTCGATTTGACCGATGGGGGTGGGGTAGAACGTCGAGGCGTTGTTGATCAGGATGTCGAGTCCGCCGAACGCCGCGGACGCTCTTGCGACGAGCGCCCCGAGGGCCGCCGTATCGAGCAGGTCGCAGGTCACGCCGATCGCGGAACCGGCGCGCGCCTCGCACAGCTCCCGCACGAGCGTCTCGGCCTCCCGCGCGGAGCGGTGATGGTGCAGCACGAGGCTCGCGCCCGCGCCGTGCAGTGCGCGCGCGATCACCGCCCCGACGCGGCGCGCGCCGCCGGTGACGAGGGCGACCTTGCCGGCAAGCGGCCGGCGGCGAACGGGGCTGTCGGCGGGATGAGTCATTGAGCGCCAATATGATGCCGGCGATGTCGCCGGAAGAGGAAGCGCATTCTCGCGCGGTGGCGCAGTTCCTGGGGGAGCGGATCCGGGATGCCGGCGGCTGGCTCTCCTTCGAGCGCTTCATGGAGCTCGTCCTCTACGCCCCGGGACTCGGCTACTACAGCGCCGGTGGCGTCAAGATCGGCGCCGGCGGTGATTTCGTCACCGCCCCCGAGGTGTCCGATCTCTTCAGTCTTTGCGTGGCGCGCCCCTGCGTCCAGCTGCTCGGCGACGGCGGGGGCGAGATTCTCGAGCTCGGCGCCGGCACCGGCCGCATGGCGGCGACGATCCTCGAGTCCCTCGCCTCCCAGGGGGTGCTGCCGGAGCGATACGCCATCCTCGAAGTCAGCGCGGATCTCGCGGCGCGCCAGCGGGAGCGTCTCGCCGCGCTGCCGGCGAAGCTGTTCGAGCGGGTCGTCTGGCTCGAGCGCCTGCCGCGGCGGGCGATCCGCGGAGTGATCCTGGCGAACGAGGTGCTCGATGCGCTCCCCTGCCGCCGCTTCGAGCGGGCGGCCGGGACGTTCCGCGAGCTCGGGGTTGCGCTCGTCGACGGGGGTCTGGCCGAGCGGTCGAGGGCGGCCGATGAGACGCTGGCGAGCGCCTGCCGGGCGCTCCTCGATGAGCTGCCGGAGCCGTTGCCGGAAGGCTACGTCTCGGAGATCAACCTGCGGGTCGCCCCCTGGATCGCCGGCATCGGCGATTGCCTCGAGCGCGGGGCGATGCTGCTGTTCGACTACGGGCTGCCGCGGCGGCACTACTATCATCCGCAGCGAATCGCAGGGACGCTGCGTTGCCACTTCAAGCAGCGGGTGCACGACGACCCGTATGTGAATCTCGGCGTGCAGGACATCACGGCCTGGGTGGACTTCACGCGCGTGGCCGAGGCTGCGATCGACTGCGGCCTCGAGGTCGGGGGCTACACGACCCAGGCGGGCTTTCTGCTCGCGGCCGGGATCGAGCAATGGCTCGCCGAGCCGCGCGAGCCCGTCGCTCGCGCCCGGGCGGCGGGCGAGGCCCGGCGGCTGCTGCTGCCGGGGGAGATGGGCGAGGCCTTCAAGGCGATGGCCCTCACCCGAGGGCTCGACGCGCCGCTCGCCGGCTTCGGCCTGCAGGACCTGCGCGCCAGCCTGTAGACCGAAGCGCCGGATCCGGGCTCGTGCCCGGCCCGGCGCGTCATCTCAGGAAGCGCCGGCGCAGAGTTGCGCGTCGCGCCGCGCCTTCGGCTCCTTCGCGAGCCTGCGTGCCGCCGCGTAGAAGCGGGGCAGGCTCCCGTGCTCCTTCTCGAGCAGGCGCTCGAAGCCGGGCACGCAGTCGTGGTAGGTGCCGACGGAGGCCAGCTCCGCGTTGTTGAGTCCCTGCGCGATCCATGCGTCATACACGGGGAAGCGCACCCGCAGGCGCCGCTCGAGCGCCTCGATGTCGTGCGCGAGGCTCGCGAACAGCCGCTTCTTCCTCTCGAGCTTGAGCGCGCGCGGCAGCTTCGAGGCGTACAGGCGCGCGAGCCGGTCGCGGGTCGAGCGCAGCAGTCCCACGAGCCGCCGGTCATCGGCCCGCTCGGTCTCGAAGGTCGCGAACCGGCGCGGCTCGCCGCGGTACTCGAGCCAGCGCTTGAGTCCCGTGTTCTCCACGGTCACGGCGAAGGCCTCGTCGAAGCGCGAGTCATCGGGCACGTACAGCAGCTGGTGCGCGAGCTCGTGAAAGATCATGGCCGCGAGCTCACTGCTGCCGTAACGCATCATGGTGCTCATCACCGGATCGGGCAGCTTCCCGAGCGTCGAATACGCGGGCACGCCCTCGACCACGACGTCGTAGCCGCGGCGCTCGAGATGGCGCGCATAGGAGCGCGCCCGCCGCTCGTCGAAGTAGCCGCGATAGGCGACGCACCCGGCGATGGGGAAGCACCACTGCTTCGGCTGCACGGACAGCGCCGGCGCGGCCACCACGTTCCACACCACGTAGCGCCGGCGCAGATCGACGTACGTGCGGTAGCTCGCGTTGTCGGGGAGCCCGAGCTCCCGGGAGGCGAACCGGCGCGCCTGCCGGACCTCGCCGAGCTCGCGGACGAGCGGCTCCGGCGTGCGCGGATCATCGATCACCTGCACGATCGGCCTGCGGTCGTGCAGCACGTGCCACTCCCCGCCGGCGGCCTGCAGCAGGTACATCGTGGTCGAGCAGCCGGCGAGGCCCGCGCAGCAGACGGCCGCGAACAGGAGCCGGGCGAGCCGAGTCCGATCGGTACGCTGGGCCGTGCGGGAGCGGGGGGCCTTCTCGGGTAACATGCGGGGAATGCAAGTGTACTTGGTCGGCGGTGCGGTGCGGGACCGGCTGCTCGGGCGCGCGGTGAAGGAGCGCGACTGGGTCGTCGTCGGAGCGCTGCCGGAGGATCTCGAGCGCGAGGGGTACGTTCCCGTCGGGCGCGAGTTTCCCGTGTTCCTTCACCCGCGCACGCACGAGGAGTACGCGCTCGCCCGCCTCGAGCGCAAGGTCGCGCCCGGATATCGCGGCTTCACCACCCGGTTCTCGCCCGATGTCACCCTCGAGGAGGATCTGCGCCGTCGGGACCTCACGATCAATGCCATGGCGCAGAGCCCGACGGGAGAGATCGTGGACCCCTATGGGGGCCGCCGCGATCTCGAGGCGCGGCTTCTGCGGCACGTCTCTGAGGCATTCGTCGAGGATCCGGTTCGGGTGCTGCGCGTGGCGCGCTTCGCCGCGCGCTACGCGCAGCTCGACTTTCGCGTGGCGGAGGAGACTCTGGCGCTCATGCGCCGGATGAGCGGGTCCGGGGAGCTCGCGGCGCTCGTTCCCGAGCGGGTGTGGCAGGAGACCGAGCGCGCCCTCGGCGAGCCAAGACCCGAGGTCTTCTTCGAGACGCTGCGCGACTGCGGCGCGCTCGCGGCGATCTTTCCGGAGCTGGCCGCGCTTTACGGCGTGCCGCAACCGCCCCGATGGCATCCGGAGATCGACACCGGAGTGCACGTCATGCTGGCGCTGCGCCGTGCGGCGGATTGCGGCTTCTCCGCCGTCGCGCGCTTCGCGGTGCTGATGCACGACCTCGGCAAGGCCTGCACGCCGCACGAGCGCTGGCCGAGCCACCCCGGACACGAGGAAGCCGGGGTGCCGCTCATCGGGGGCTTGTGCGAGCGGCTCAAGGTGCCGAACGCCTATCGCGAGCTCGCGGTCCTCACCGCGCGTCATCATGCGCAGGTGCATCGCGCCTTGGAGCTGCGCGCCGCGACGGTGCTGAAGCTGCTCGAGGCGACGGATGCCTTCCGCCGGCCGGAGCGGTTCGAGGAGCTGCTGTGCGCGTGCGAGGCCGATGCGCGCGGGCGGGCGGGCCTCGAGGCGCAGCCGTATCCCCAGCGCGATCATCTGCGCCGCGCCCGGGCCGTGGCCGCCGCGGTGACGCTCGAGGAGAGCGAGCGCGCGGGACTCGCGGGCCCGGCGATCGGGCAGAGGATCCGCGAGCAGCGGATCGCGGCGATCAAGGCGCTCGAAGCGCCGCTCGCGCAACCGGTCCGCGTCCGCTAGCCGTCGTTGGATTTGCGGTGGGCGTCGAACTCGGCCGCCGCGGTGTAGGGGCCGAGATAGAAGGGCAGCACCGCCATCATGTGGCGCGGTGTCAGGCCGAGACGCGCGCAGCCATTCTCGGCGCAGACGCTGTCGACCGTGAGGGAGCGGAAGTTGTCGAGCGAGAAGGGCTTTCCGGGAACGAGCCCGAGCAGGGCGCCCTGCAGGCGGCCGAGGACATCCGGCAGGGCGAGGATGTGGCAGGGCAGTTGCGCGGCGCTCGCCGTGAGACGCACGATCCGCTCGAGCGTCACGACCTCCGGACCGCAGAGCTCGTACGAGCGCCCGAACGTCTCCTTGTCCCTCAGAGCACGCACGAACGCCTCCGCGACGTCTCCCACGTACACCGGCGCGAAGCGCGCGCGCGCGCGGGCGAGCGGGATGAAGCCGCCGCTCAGGCGCAACAGCGAAGCGAACCGGTTGCCGAGGGAGTCGCCCGGTCCGAAGATGACCGACGGCCGGAAGATCGTGAACTGCAGCAGTTCGGCCGCGGCGCGGATGTGCGCCTCGGCCGCGCCCTTGGAGCGCAGATAGCGGCTCGGTCCCCGTTCGGCGTCCGCGCCCACGGCGCTCATCTGCAGCAGGCGGGACACCCGCGCGGCGCGCGTGGCGTAGACGAGCTTCGCGGCGAGCTCCGCGTGCACCGACTGGAAGGTGGCGCGCCCGCTCTCGTTGAGGATGCCGACGAGATTGACGACCGCGTCCATGCCTTCGAGCACGCGCCCGAGCGCGCGCGGGTCGTGCACGTCGGCCGCGACCAGCTCGACCGTCGGCAGAACCTGCAGATGCTGTCCGCGTCCGGGATTGCGGCTCGGCACCCGCACCCAATGACCGGCCCGCGCGAGTCGCGTGACGAGCTCCGTGCCGACGAAGCCCGTGCCTCCGAGGACGCAGATGTTGGTTGGCGATGACATGTCATTTCCCGCTGGAGTTGCTTGTCGAGGCCGGTGCGCCGGTGAGCACCGCACGCAGCCGCTCGGGGCGCCCGTTGCGCAGCAGACGCACGCCGACGGTCTCTCCCACGGTGCGCAGCGCGAGGGCGTTGCGCACGCCGGCGTTCGAGCTGACGGGCCGTCCGGCGACCGAGGTCAGCACGTCGCCCGCCCGCACCCCGGCCTCGTAGGCCGCCGAACCGGGCACCACCTGCGAGACGAGGGCTCCGGCCGCCGTGCCGATCCCGAGGACGCGGGCCATCTCGGCGGTCACGGGATACACCGTGACGCCGAGCTCTCCCCGCCGCACCGAGCCGTGCTCGATCAGCTGCCGCATGACGCGCTCGGCCGTGTCGATCGGGATGGCGAATCCGATGCCGATGTTGCCGCCGCTGCCCGAGAGGATCGCCGTGTTGATTCCGACCAGCCGGCCGCGCAGGTCGACCAGGGCGCCGCCGGAGTTGCCGGGATTGATGGAGGCGTCCGTCTGGATGTAATCCTCGTAGCCGTCGGGGCTGATCCCGGAGCGATCGAGCCCGCTCACGATGCCCGAGGTGACGGTGTGAGGCAGCCCGAAGGGATTGCCGATGGCCAGCACGTAATCGCCCACCCGCAGCCTCGAGGAGTGGCCGATCGCGACCTGCGTGAGACCGCGCGCACGGATCCGCAGCACCGCGATGTCCGATGACCGGTCGCTGCCGACGATGGCGGCGTGGACCTTGCGTCCGCCCGTCAGCGTGACCGTGACCGCGCCGGCGTGACGAACCACGTGGGCGTTGGTGAGGATGTAGCCGCGCCGCGCGTCGACGATCACCCCGGACCCGGTGCTTTCAAACGGCTGCATTTCGGGGGCGGAAGGGCCGCCGAAGAAGCGCCGGAAGAAGGGATCCCCGGTGCGGGAGCCGTTTTGAATCAGCCCGCGCGTCGAGACTTTCACGACCGCCGGGGAGACTCTGTGCACGAGCGGCGCGAGCGAAGGGATTGCGGCCCGGCCGGCGGCGGGCGGCATCGCGGCGGGAGCCGCGGTCACCGCGGCGAGCAGGAGCGCCGCGCAGGCGAGTTCCACCCGTCTCATGCGAAACCCGTTTGCAAGGGATACCGGGCCGACGATACGCGTCGGCCCGGGGTGATGTCGAATCGCCCGAGTGCCGCTCAGGCGGCGGCGACTTCGATCCGTCTCGGCTGCAGCTTGGCCTGCTTCGGAATCGAGATTTCCAGCACGCCGTGGGTGTGCTTCGCGGTGATCGCCTCGAGGTTGGCGCTGTCGGGAAGGGAGAAGCGGCGCAGGAACCTGCCGCTGCGGCGCTCGAGACGCTGCCAGGCGCTCGTCGGCTCCCGCTCGAGGGCCGGCCGCTCGCCGCGCACGGTGAGCACGCCCTTCTCGGTCGTGATCTCGATGTTCTTCGGCTCCACGCCGGGCACATCGAGGAATACGACGAAGCGCTCCGGCTCCTCGTAGATGTCGACGAGGGGAGTCCACGAGGGAGCGGCGCCGTTCGCGGCCTCCCCGGCATCGGCCGTCGCCGACAGTGCCTGATCGAGCTGGCGATGCAGGCGATTGACGAGCGTCCAGGGCTCGTATCTGAGGATGGTCATGTTCGAATCTCCGTTGAGAGTGGATGTCAGGCACTGCCGCCTTGGCTCTTCACTGAGCCTCGATCTGCGGTCTGCCCGAGCACTTTCAAGTGTTGGGTGAGAAAGAGCTTCGGCCCGACACCCGACTGCCGCTCCAACCGCCGGAAACCGGGGGCGCCGGATCGGCGGCCGGATCGGCGGCCGGATCGGCGGCGGAAGGCGC
>JAKAZP010000017.1 GCA_021815905.1 Pseudomonadota bacterium
CATGGCTCCCCGCGCTCTTCAATCGGCCGCCGATCACGAACGTCGGATCCTCGCCCCCCTCGGCGAGAGTGCTGGCGATGAGGCTGGTCGTGGTCGTCTTGCCGTGCGTGCCCGCCACCGCGATGGAGTAGCGGAAGCGCATGAGCTCCCCGAGCATCTCGGCGCGCGAGACCACCGGCACGCGCCGGGCGAGCGCCGCCTCGACCTCCGGGTTTTCCCGGGCGATGGCGCTCGAGACCACCACCACGTCCGCCCCCTCGACGTGCTGCGCCGAGTGCCCGATCCGCACCGCCGCGCCGAGCGCGCTCAGGCGCTCCGTCACCGGGCTCGACTTCAGATCCGAGCCCTGCACGGCGTAGCCGAGATTGATCAGCACTTCGGCGATGCCGCTCATGCCGCTGCCGCCGATGCCGACGAAATGAATGGTGTTGATGCGGCGCATCCGATCGCGCCGGTCGGGCTGCGTGCGCCGCTCGACGGGCGGACGCTCGAGCACGGAGCGACGCTCCCGGCTCATGCGGCCCTCCTCACGAGCTCGAGGCAGCACTCGGCCAGATCGTCGGTGGCCCGCGGCCGCGCGAGGTGCCGCGCGCGCTCGGCCATCTCGAGCAGCCGGCCGCGATCGGCGCACAGCCGGGAGAGCTCGGAGGCGAGGCGCTCGGCGGTGAGCTCGCGATCGGCGATGAGCACCGCCGCGCCCTCGCGCACCAGGTAGCGCGCGTTGCAGGTCTGGTGATCGTCCACCGCGGCCGGGAAAGGCACCAGCACGGCGCCGATGCCGACGGCGGCGAGCTCGGAGACCGTGAGCGCGCCTGCGCGGCAGATCACCAGATCCGCCCACGAGTAGGCTTCCGCCATGTCCTCGATGAACGGCCGCACGTCCGCGCGCACGCCGGCGTCGGCATAGCTCTGCCGGCCCTCCTCGATCCAGCGCTCCCCCGCCTGGTGGCGCACGTCGAAGCGTATGGAGCCGGCGAGCCGCGCGAGGGCATAAGGCACCACGGCGTTGAGGCGCACGGCGCCCTGGCTGCCCCCGAGCGCGAGGATGCGCACCGCGCCCATTCTGCCGGCGAAGCGCTCCGCCGGCGGCCGCACCGCCCCGATGTCCCGGCGCACCGGATTGCCGATCGTGCGCGCCCGGATTCCCGGCGCGAAGCTGCGCGGAAACGCCTCGAGCACCTCGCGCGCCAGATGCGCGAGACACCGGTTGGTGAAGCCCGCGACGGCATTCTGCTCATGGATCAGGAGCGGGCGGCGCATGAGCCACGCGGCGATGCCGCCCGGTCCGGTCACGAAGCCGCCGAGGCCGACGACCACCGCGGGCCGGCGCCGCCGCATGACCGACAGCGCCTGCAGCAGCGCGCGAGTGAGCCTCCAGGGCGCGGCGAGCCACGTCGTCCAGCTCTTGCCCCGCAGCCCTCCGATCGACAGCCAGTCGATCGCGATGCCCTCCGCGGGAACGACGCGCGACTCGAGTCCGCGCCGCGTGCCGAGCCAGACCACCTCGATCGCCTGCTCGCGCAGCCGCCGAGCGAGGGCGAGCGCCGGGAACACGTGCCCGCCCGTGCCGCCCGCCATGATGAGGACGGTGGACGGGGCCGCGGCACTCGCCCCCGGCGCCTGCGGGGCCGCCGGGACGGCCACCGTGGCCGGGCGCTCGACTCCCGACTCGGGCCGCCCGCTCATCCGCCGCCCCGCGCGCGAACGGTGGCCGAGCCCCGCCGCTCGATCATCGTCTCGTGATAGATCCTGAGCAGCATCCCCACCCAGATCAAGGTCACGATCAGGCTCGAGCGGCCGTAGCTCATCATCGGCAGCGTCAGTCCCTTGGTCGGCAGCACTCCCATGTTGACGCCGATGTTGATGAAGGCCTGCATGCCGATCCAGATTCCGAATCCGGCGGCGAGGTAGCTCTGGAAATCGAGCCCGGCCTGGGCGGCGAGCCTCGCGATGTAGAAGGAGCGCCAGATGAGCGCGACGAACAGGGCGAGCGTGAGCAGCACCCCCGCGAGACCGAGCTCCTCGGCCAGCACGGCGAAGAGAAAGTCGGTGTGCGCCTCGGGCAGGTAGAACAGCTTCTGCACGCTGTTGCCGAGGCCGACCCCGAGCCACTTTCCCCGCCCGATCGCAATGAGCGACTGCGTCAGCTGAAAGCCGCTGCCGTAGGCGTTCGCCCAGGGGTCGAGGAAGCCCGTGAGCCGGCGCAGGCGATAGGCCGAGGTGACGGCGAGCACCCCGAAGACCACGGCGGCGGCGGCGGTCATCAGCAGCACGTAGCGCATGCGCGCGCCGGCGAGAAACAGCATGCCGAAGCCGGTCGCGAACAGCACCGCCGCCGCGCCGAAGTCCGGCTCTCCGAGCAGCAGCGCCGCGATCAGGCACAGGAGTCCGAGGGGCTTCGCGAGCCCCGTGAAAGTCTCGCGCAGCTCGTCCTGGCGGCGTGCGGCGTAACTCGCGACGTACACGAGCACCAGAACGCGCGCGAGCTCCGAGACCTGGAACGTGAAGCCGGCGAACCTGAGCCATCGACGGCCGCCGTTCACCACCTCACCGAGCCCGGGCACGAGCACGGCGAGCAGCATCGCGATCGCCGCGAGCAGCAGCGCCACCGAAACCCGCTCGAGGTACTCGCTGCGGCAGCAGAACATGACCAGGGCCGCGACCGCTCCGACCGCGGCCGTGAGCACCTGCCGCTCGAGGAAGTAGAACGGGTTGCCGGTGTACTGGCTCGCGATCGAGATCGAGGCCGAAGCGACCATGATCAGGCCGAAGAGCAGGATGGCGAGCACCAGCGCGAGGAAGACGCTGTCGATGTAGAGCGCTCCGCCGCGGGCGCTCGAGCGGGCGAAGGTCATGGTGCGGGCGAGCTCCTCGCTCATGCGGCGAGCTCCTTGACGGCGCGGGTGAACACGGCGCCGCGGTGCGCATAGTCGCGGAACATGTCGAGGCTCGCGCAGGCGGGCGAGAGCAGCACGGTGTCGCCGGCGCGCGCCGCCGCCGCCGCCGAGCGCACCGCCGCCTCGAGCGAGTCGCACGTCTCGGTGGTGCAGACGCCGCGCAGGACCCCGGCGATGCGCGGCGCATCGCGCCCGATCAGCACCACGTGACGCACCTTCCCGCGGAAGGCGGCGGCCAGCGGGCCGAAATCCTGGTTCTTGCCGTCGCCGCCCGCGATGATGACCAGCGGTCCGTCCATGCCGCTCACCGCCGCGAGCGTGGCTCCCACGTTGGTTCCCTTGGAATCGTCGATGTAGACGACGCCGCCGAGGTCCGCGACCCATTGAGTCCGATGTGCGAGCCCGGTGAACTCCCGCAGCTCCGCCAGCATCGAGGGCAGCGGCAGACCGAGCGCCTCGCCGAGGGCGAGCGCGGCGAGCGCGTTGGCGGCGTTGTGCAGGCCCCTGATGCGCATCGCCGACACCGGCAGCAGCGGCTCGCCGCGGCGCATGAGCCACGCGCCGCCGTCCCGAATCGCCACCGAGTAGTCGGCGCCGATCGAGGCGCGCAGCGAGAACCCGAGCGCCCGCTGTTCCGGTCTCGGCATGGCCACGACGAGCGGATCATCGAGATTGATCACCGCGGTGTCGCAGCGGGCGAAGATGCGCGCCTTGGCTGCCGCGTACGCCTCGACGGAGCGGTACCGGTCGAGGTGATCGGGACTGACGTTGAGCACCGCCGCCGCCTTGAGGTCGAGCGAGTCGGTCGCCTCGAGCTGGAAGCTCGAGAGCTCGAGCACGTACAGCCCGGTCGCCTCGCGCGCGCGCCGCGCGGCGGCGAGCAGATCGAGCGCCGGCTCCCCGAGGTTGCCTCCGACGCGCACCGTCATGCCCGCGCGCGCCGCCATCCCGGCGATCAGCGTCGTGACGGTGCTCTTGCCGTTGGTGCCCGTGATGCCGGCCACCGGAGCGTCGACGGCGCGCGCGAACAGCTCGATGTCACCGACGACCTCGAGGCCGCGGCGGCGGGCTTCGATGAAGAACGGGTCCTCGAGCGACACGCCCGGGGAGGCGACGACGCACAGGGCATCGTCGAGCAGCCGGGTGTCGAGGCCTCCGGGGCGCACCGGAATCCGCGGGTCGAGCTCGCGCAGGCGCTCGAGCTCGGGCGGCTGCGCACGCGTGTCGGTCACCGCCACTCTCCAGCCACGCCCGTGCAGATAGCGCGCGCAGGAGAGTCCCGTGCGGCCGAGGCCGACGATCACGGCGGAGGACGGGCTGTCGGCTCGTGCGCTCATCGCAGCTTCAGGGTCGCGAGGCCGACCAGCACGAGGATCAGCGAGATGATCCAGAACCGCACGATCACCTTCGGCTCCGCCCAGCCCTTCAGCTCGAAGTGATGGTGGAGCGGCGCCATGCGGAAGATGCGCCGGCCGGTGAGCTTGAACGAGGCGACCTGCAGGATCACCGAGGCGGTCTCGAGCACGAACAGCCCGCCCATGATCAGCGCGACCACTTCCTGTCGCACGATGACCGCGATCACGCCGATGGCCGCGCCGATCGCGAGCGCGCCCACATCGCCCATGAATACCTGCGCGGGGTAGGAGTTGAACCAGAGGAAGCCGAGACCCGCGCCGGCGAGCGCCGAGCAGAAGATGAGCAGCTCGCCGGCGCCCGGGATCTCCGGGATCTCGAGGTAGTGCGCGAACACGTGGTTGCCGCTCGCGTAGGCGAAGATGCCGAGCGCGGCCGAGACGAGCGCCGCCGGCATGATGGCGAGTCCGTCGAGGCCGTCGGTGAGGTTCACGGCGTTGCTCATGCCGACGATCATGAAGTAGGCGATCGCGATGAACGCCGAGGCCGACAGCGGCTCGGCGAAGGTCTTGAGGAAAGGCAGAAACAGCGTGCGCTCGGCCGGCGCGGTCGAGGTGAAGTAGAGGGTGGCGGCCGTGGCGAGCCCCGCCACCGACTGCCACAGGTATTTCCAGCGCGGCGCCAGCCCGCGCGGATTGCGCACGACGAGCTTCAGGTAATCGTCGTAGAAGCCGATCAGACCGTAGGCGAACGTCACCCCGAGCACGGTCCATACGAGGCGGTTCGCGACATCCGCCCAGAGCAGCGTGCTCACGAAGGTGGTCACCAGGATGAGGGTGCCCCCCATCGTCGGCGTCCCGGCCTTGGGCAGATGGCTCTTCGGCCCGTCATCGCGCACGACCTGTCCGATCTGATAGCGCGAGAGGCGCGCGATCAGGGCGGGGCCGACGATGAGCGAGATCGCGAGCGAGGAGACGGTCGCGAGAATCGCGCGAAACGTGAGGTACGAGAAGACATTGAAGCCGCTGTACCAGCCGGTCAGCCGTTGTGCGAGCCAGTAGAGCATCAGTGCCCGCCCGCGCTCTCGGGGGCGCCCTGCACGAGCGCCGCCACGACCCGCTCGAGTCTGTTGATGCGCGATCCCTTCACGAGCAGCCGCGCGTCCCTGGCTTCCTCGAGCTCGCGCCCGAGCTCGCGGGCGAGCGCCTCGCTGTTCGGGAACCAGCGCGCGCCCTGACCGAAACGCTCCGCGGCGAGCGCGGCCAGGGGTCCGACGGCGTACAGCCGCTCGATGCCCCGCGCGCGCGCGAAGGCGCCGACTTGCGCATGCGCGTCCTGCGCGAACTCCCCGAGCTCGGCCATGTCTCCGAGCACGAGCCAGCGCCTGCCCTCGAGCGAGGCCAGCACCTCGATCCCCGCGCGCATGGAGCTCGGATTGGCGTTGTACGAATCGTCGATGATCCAGGCGCCGCAGGCGGCCTGCTTCAGCTGCAGCCTCCCCGATACCGGCCGCATCGACTCGAGGCCGGCGACGACGTGCTCGAGCGTCGCGCCGGCGGCCGAGGCGGCGGCCGCGGCCCCGAGCGCGTTCGCGACGTTGTGCCGGCCGCCGAGATGGAGCCCGATGCGCGCTTCCCCGAGCGGGCTCCTCAGGGTGAACCCGGTGAGGAACCCGCCGGCGCGAATCGTCGTGCCGAGATCGGTGGCGCGGAAATCCGCCGCGCCCGAGAGCCCGAAGGTCACGACGCGCGCCGGCGTCATGGCGCGCCAGAGATCGAGGAACGGGTCGTCCGCGTTCAGCACGGCGGTGGCCCCCGGCGCGAGCCCTTCGACCAACTCGCCTTCCGCGCGCGCCACGCCCTCGAGACTCCCGAACCCTTCGAGATGCTCGGCGCCGGCGTTGGTGATGAGCCCGACGGTGGGGCGGGCGAGCCGCACCAGCGCCGCAACCTCGCCGGCTCTGTTGGCGCCGATCTCGATGACGGCGAAGCGGTGTGATCGCTCGATCCGCAGCAGCGTGAGCGGCACTCCGATGTGATTGTTGAGATTGCCCTTCGTGGCGAGGCAGCTGCCCGCGCGCGCGAGGATGGCGGAGGTCATCTCCTTGGCGGTGGTCTTGCCGTTGCTGCCGGCCACGCCCACCACCGGCAACGCGAGCGCATCGCGCCAGGCCCGCGCGGCGCGCTCGAGCGCCGCCTGGGTGTCGGGCACCCGGATCTGGGCGATGGCGACCGGCTGCACCGCATCCACCAGCGCGCCGGCCGCGCCCGCGGCGAGCGCGGCGCCCACGAACGCGTTGCCGTCGAACCGCGGACCGCGCAGCGCGATGAACAGCTCCCCCGCCGCGAGCGAGCGTGTATCGCTCGAGACTCCCGCATAGGCGCGATCCGCGCCCGCGAGCTCGCCGCCGCATGCCGCGGCGAATGCCGCCAGGGTGCGCTCGCCCGTCACGTCCGCGCTCATGAAGGCATTCCCTCGAGCTCCTTGCGAACGACCGCCTGGTCCTGGAACGGACGACGCTCCGCGCCGTAGATCTGATACTCCTCGTGTCCCTTCCCGGCAATCAGCACCACATCGGCGGCGTTCGAGCGCCGCAGCGCGAGACGAATCGCGGCCGCGCGGTCGTGCTCGACCTCGGCCGCCGCCTGGCTCCCGATGCCCGCGAGAATCTCACCGGTGATGCGCTCCGGCGGCTCGGTGCGCGGATTGTCGTCCGTGACGATGACCTCGTCCGCGCCCTCGGCGGCGATGCGCCCCATCATCGGCCGCTTGCCCGGGTCCCGATCGCCACCGCAGCCGAATACGACCCGCAGCCTGCCGCGGCAATGGCCGCGCGCGGCCCGCAACGCCTTCGAGAGCGCATCCGGCGTGTGGGCGTAGTCGACGATGGCGAGCGGCTCGCCGGCGCGGCCGCCGAAGGCCTCCATCCTCCCGGGCGCGGCGCGGCACGCCCCGAGCGCGGCCGAGGCCTGCGCGAGCGGAATACCCCACGCGAGCAGCACGGCGAGCACCGTCAACGCATTGTCCGCGTTGAACTCGCCGATGAGACCGGCCTCGAGATCGCTCGCACCCCAGGAAGACTCGATGCGCAGGAGCAGGCCCGTGCTCGTCGGGCGCACGCTCGCCGCGCGCACGAAGCGGGCCCCGCGCGGCTCGGACCCCGCCGCCGATCGGCGCGCCGTAACGACCAGCGAGGAGTCCGAAAGTTGCCCTGCGAGCCGCGCTCCGAATTCGTCATCGACATTGATCACGCGGCTCGCGAGACCGGGCCACGCGAGCAGTCGCGCCTTGGCCTCGCCATAAGCGGCCATCGAGCCGTGCAGATCGAGGTGATCGCGAGTCAGGTTCGTGAAGGCGGCGGTGTGAAAACGCACGCCCACCACCCGGTCCAATGCCAGGGCATGCGAGGAGACTTCCATGCTCACGGCCTCGGCGCCGAGCGCTCGCATTTCCGCGAGGCGCCGATGCACGCTCACCGCGTCGGCGGTGGTGTGATCGCTCGCCGCGAGCGCTCCGGGAAGCCCATAGCCGATCGTGCCCATGTAGGCGGTCCGCCGCCCGCAGCGGCCGAGCGCCTGAGCCAGCAGCCAGGCGCAGGTCGTCTTGCCGTTGGTCCCGGTGATGCCGGCGACCGTGAGCGCGTGCGAGGGACGGCCGAAGAAGCGGTCCGCGAGCGTACCCGCGTGCCGGGTGAGGTCCGGCACCGGAGCGACGAAGACCCGGGGTCCGAGCTCGGGCCGTCCGCCGTCCGCGCGGTCCGCCACCGGCTCATAGAGCACGGCGCGGGCGCCGCGGGCCGCGGCTTCGGGAGCGAACTGCACTCCGTGCCGGCGCAATCCGCGGCAGGCGAGGAACAGCGCGCCGGGCGAAGCGGCACGGCTGTCGAGCGTGAGATCGCTCACCTCGAGCCCGGCCGGAGCATCGAGGAATCCCGCGACGATGTCCGCGAGCGGCATCGCGGCTCGGGAGGATCCCGGGTTGCGATCGGTGGCGCTCATTGGATCGAAGCCGTTTGAATCGCTTGCGGCGCAGCGATCGGCTGATCGGGCGCCACGGCGAGCAGCCGCAGCGCAGGTCCCACGACTTTCGAGAACACGGGGGCGGAGACATCGCCGCCGTAGTACAGGCCGTTGCGCGGATCGAAGATGACGACCACCGCGGCGAGCCTCGGCGCGCTGGCGGGCGCGACGCCGGCGAACACGCCGGTGTAGTGGTGCTCGCGGTAATGCCCGTCGTCTTCCTCCCACGAGGTGCCGGTCTTGCCGGCGACGCTGTAACCGGGAACGGCCGCGAGCGGCGCCGTGGCTCCGGCGGACGTCACCGCGCTCATCATTCCGAGCAGCTCGCGGGCGAGCGCCGCGCTCAGGACGCGCTTGCCCGCGGGCGGGGCATCGACGCGCAGGAAGGAGATCGGCCGCTCGATCCCGAGCGCGCCGATCGTCGCGTAGGCGTGCGCGAGCTGCAGCGCCGTGACCGAGATGCCATAGCCGTGCGACATGGTCGCGACGTGGATGGGCCGCCAGGTCTTGTAGTCGGAAAGGAGTCCCGCCGACTCCCCGGGGTAGCCGGCCGATGCGAGCTGCCCGAAGCCGAAGGCGTTCAGCGTCGTCCAGATGAGCTTCGGGGGAAGGGTGAGCGCGATGTGCGCCATGCCGACATTCGAGCTCTTGGCGAGAATGGTCTGGATGTCGATCGGACCCAGGTCATGCTCGTCGCGGAACACGTGATTGGCGACCTTGATGTACCCGGGCGAGGTGTCGATGACGCTGCGATCGTTGTAGCGGCCCGTAAGGAGAGCCGCCGCGACGAAGAACGGCTTGATGGAGGAGCCGGGCTCGAAGATGTCGGTCACCGCGCGGTTGCGATAAAGCCTCGGCAGCATCTGATCGCGGTCATTCGGGTTGAATGCCGGCTGGTCGACCATCGCGAGCACCTCCCCCGTCGCGATGTCGAGCACCACCATGCAGCCGCCCTTCGCCCGCTGCGCCGCCACCTGCTCCTTGAGGGCGCGGTAGGCGAGGTACTGAATGCGCAGATCGATCGAGAGCACCAGATCGTGCCCCGGCCGGGCCGTGCGGATGCTCTCCACATCCTGCACGATGCGACCGTAGCGGTCCTGGATGACCCGCTTCTCGCCGTCGACCCCCGTGAGCCGCTGGTCGTAGGCGAGCTCGAGTCCGCCCTGACCCTGGTCGTCGATGTTGGTGAAGCCGAGGAGCTGCCCGGTCACCTCGGCCGCCGGGTAGTACGTGCGGTATTCGCGCGAGCGATGCACCCCCGGAATGTCGAGTGCCTTGATCCGCTGCGCCTCGGAGGGCTGGAGCTGGTAGGCGACATAGACGAAATTGCGGTCGAGGTTGCTCGTGATCCGCTCGAGGAGGGAGCGGCGGCTGACCCGCAATGCCGCGGCGAGCCTCGGTATCTTGCCGCTTGCGCGCACGATCTGCTTGGGGTCGACCCAGATCGCATCGACCGGCGTGCTCACCGCGAGCGGCTCGCCGTAGCGGTCGGTGATCGTGCCGCGCTGTGCGTGAGTCTCGACGATGCGCGTGAAGCGCGCATCTCCCTGCCGGTTCAGGAATGAATATTCGACCAGCTGCAGGTCGACGGCGCGGCACAGCAGGGCCGCGGCGATCAGCGCCAGCAGTCCAACGAGGAAGTACGCCCGCCAGCGGAACGCGCCGGGGGACGGGTGCCGTGCGCTTCGAGTCTTCATGGCGAGAGGATCACGATGTCCCGCGGCGCAGGCATCCTCATGTGCAGCTTCTTGACCGCGACACTCTCGACCAGGGCATGTGTCGACCAGGCGCTCTGCTCGAGCTCCAGCCGCCCCCACTGGATGTTCAGACTGTCGCGCTGCGTGTCGAGCCGCTCGAGCTCGACGAACAGCTGCCGCGCCCGGAACGTGCAGTACACCGCCCCGGCGGCCGAGCCGAGCACTCCCACCCAGAGCGCGGCGAGCCCGAGGGCGAGCGTGGCGGCTCCCATCCTCATGACACCTTCTCCGCCACGCGCAGCAGCGCGCTGCGGGCCCGGGGGTTGCCTTCGATTTCGGCCCGTCCCGGCCGGATCTTGCGTCCGACCAGCCGAAGTCGGGGAGCGAGCTGCGGCGGGATCGCGGGCAATGCCGCGACGGCGGGATCCAGTTGCGACTCGCGCTGCATGAAGCGCTTGACCAGCCGGTCCTCGAGCGAGTGGAAACTGATCACGGCGAGGCGGCCGCCGGGGCTCAGGACGTCGACCGCGCCGGCGAGTCCCTTCTCGAGCTGCCCGAGCTCGTCGTTCACATGCATGCGCAGGGCCTGGAAGGTGCGCGTGGCCGGGTGCTTCCCGGGCTCGCGCGTGCGCACCGCGCCGGCGACGAGCTCGGCGAGCTCACGCGTGCGCTCGAGCGGACGCTGCCGGCGCGCCTCGACGATCGCCTGCGCCACCCGCCGCGCGAAGCGCTCCTCCCCTAAGGTGGAGATCACCTGGCGAATCTCGTCGACGCCCGCCCGAGCGAGCCACGCAGACACCGGCTCGCCGCGTGTCGGGTCCATGCGCATGTCGAGCGGACCGTCGGACCGGAAGCTGAAACCGCGGGCCGCATCGTCGAGCTGGGGCGATGAGACGCCGAGGTCGAAGAGCACGCCCCGGCAAGGATGGCCGCCTGCATGCGCCGGCACGAGCGCGGCGAGATCGGCAAACGACGCGTGCACGAGCGCAAGCCGCACTTCGTCGGCAAAGCGGCGCCGACCCGCCTCAATGGCCTGCGGATCGCGATCGAGCGCGAGCAGGCGGCCTTCTCGACCCAGGGCCTGAAGTAGAAGTGCCGTATGACCGCCACGCCCGAACGTCGCATCGACATAGTACCCGTCCGCCTCGATGACCAGCGCCGCGAGCGCCTCACCGGCGAGCACGGGGATGTGCTCACCGGGCCCCATACGCCTCAGCGCGCCAGCGCGCGCCCCATCGGAAAATCCGCGTCATTCATGTCCATCAGCGGCGCCGCTAGAGCGCCAGCGAATCCAGCTCCGAAGGCAGGTCCGTCGCGGCTTGCTCGCTCTTGAGCCAATCGTCGAGCCGCTCGCCCCAGCGCGACTCGTTCCAGAGCTCGAAGCGATTGCCCTGCCCGATGAGCATCCCGTGGCGCTCGAGCTCGGCGAACACCCGCAGCTCCGACGGCAGTAGAATCCGGCCGTGGCCGTCGAGCTCGAGGTCAGTCGCGTGTCCCACCATCAGCCGCTGCAGTCGCCGCGCTTGCGCATGCAAGGTGGGCAGGCTCATGAGCTTGGTCTCGATCAGGTCCCACTCGGGCAGGGGGTAAATCAGAAGACATCGGTCACGATCGACCGTGACCACGAGCCTCCCCTGGGCACGCTCGGTGATCTGCTCCCGATAGCGGGTAGGCATGACCATCCGGCCTTTCTCGTCCAGGGTGACTTTTGTGGCGCCGCGAAACATGGACCGGGGCGAGGGACCAACCCATCTCCTCCCACTTTGTCCCACCTTCTACCACTATAGAAATCGCGGCTGCGCTATGTCAATTGAAATAAGTGCGAAATACGTCGCACCGACATCGAGTTATGTCGAAAGCAAAGAGATTCCAACAGCGTGTCGGAATCATTCGTCTTAGCAATCAGCGGCTTGCCCGAAGAAGCTCATGCGACAGCTTATCTGGCGCAGAAAAAGGCGTGCCGGATCCACTCGATGTGAGGCGCCGGCTCGAGCGGCTCGGAGATGGCGATGACGTCGAACCTCACTCGCATTCGGGCGAGGTCGCAACGCTGCTGCAAAAGCCGCGTCGCCGCGCGAGCGATCCGGCGCCGCTTGAGGGCATTGACGCTCTCCGCGGCTCCCCCATAGGCATGCGACGACCGCGCCCGTACCTCGATGATGGCGAGCTCACCGCCATGGCGGACGACGATGTCGAGCTCACCGCAGCGACAGCGGTAGTTCCGCAGAACGATCGTCGCACCCTGCGCAAGCAGGAACCCGACCGCCAGGTCCTCGGCGAGTCTGCCGAGGCGCTGGCGATAGCCACCATCCCTGGTATCCATACAGTTGCCTCATTCGCCGGGTGGCGAAGGCAGATCGTGAACCTCTCCCCCTCGAAGCTGGGCCCAGATGAGCGTGCGATGGATCCGCCCGTCGGGGCCGAGCGTCAATTGGCCGGTCAGTCCGTTCAACTCGAGGGTGGTCGCCGTCCGACTCCGGCGCAGCGCCTCGGCGATCCGGTAGGCATCGAACCCGAACGCGAACAGTCGTCCGAGATTCGGCCCTCCGGCGGGCCAGGCCTGGGTGGCCGCCGAGCGCACCGCGTCGGCGTACGGGTCGCCGCCGAGCATCCAGGGCATGTCCGGGAACATCAGACCGTCGAGATCTCGATTGGATCGCGGATCGGGATCGAATGCGTCCGAGGTCGAGTACGTCGGGATCCCGCCGGCATAGTAGAAGCGCAGCTGCGGCAGCAGCAGCCGCTCGGTCTCGAAAGGCGCCGGGGCGAAAATGAATTGAATGTCCCCCCGCCGCCGCGGGACGAATCTCAAGCGCGCGTCGAGCACCGACTCGAGCCGCTGGAGCCGTGACTGACTCTCGTCGATGAGCAGCACCTGCTTCAGCTCGTCGGAGTAGTCGGACTGCGACAGGTCGATGCGGGTGCTCGCGAGCAGCGTTCCGCCGCCGCCCGTGAGCTGCTGGGTGAAGGCATTGAGGATGCGCGTCCAGTAATCCCCCGCCGGCACGACGGCAATCCCGAGCCGCTCCCCGTCGCTCAGTACCCTGCGGGCGACCATGCGGGCCTCGTCCGCGGGATTGAGCGCGAACTGAAAGAAGAGCGGCGGCGCCTGCTGACCCTCGGGAAGGAAGTTGAGCGCCAGCATCGGTGGGCGTTGCGCGGCATCCGCGGCCGCTCCGAGCACGGCCGGGCGCAGCAGCGGTCCGACGATGAAGTCCGCCCCCGCCCGGCTGGCGCGGGCGATCAGACTCTCGACGGGCCGACCACCCCCGGTGTCGTAGATCCGGATCGTGGGCCGCTGCTCGACGGGCGTCTGATAATAGGCGGCGAGAAAGCCATCGCGCACATTCGCCCCGGCGGCCGCGGCAGGACCGGAGATCGGCAGTAACAATGCGATGTGCGCCTGGGCCGCGAGGGGCTGAGGTTGCTCGCCGAGCAGTTCGGTTCGCACGACCGGCGCCGCAGGGTGAGTCGGGTGACGAGCCAGCCATGCCGTGAGCTCCGCGGTGGCGGCCGGCGAATTGTGGGCGGCCTGCGCCGCCATGGGCGCCAGCTCGAGCCAGCCGCGGACCACCGGATTGCGGGCCAGGGCGGGCTGAATCTTCACTCCACGCTCCGAGGCGGCGCGCAACGAATCCAGCAGGTTGACTCGGCTTCGCTCGATGTCCGAGGCCTTCAGCAGCCAGTGCTCGAGTTGCACCTCGGCTTCGACTCCGTCGGCCGGCTGATCGGCCGCGAAAGCGATGCGCTCCTTGAGAGCGAAGTAGGAGGCGGCCTCGTCCGCCTTCCTCGGGGCCTCGAGCGATGCGATCTGCCGCCACGCCTGCGCGGGCTGCCCGCGACTCAGGGTGACGCGGACCGCGAGCAGGGAGCGCTGGAACCGCGCGCCCGGCGAAAGCGGCGAGCGGACCGCGGCGAGCGCGCGCGCGGCATCGTCGGGCTGGCGCGCGGCGAGATAGGCCTGCGCCGCTTTCAATTCGAAGTCGTT
>JAKAZP010000443.1 GCA_021815905.1 Pseudomonadota bacterium
TTACGGCGCGGTGGGTTCTATGGCTGCGGGTCCTGATTCACTGCCGCAGACCCGGCCACCGTGCGACCCGATTTGTCCCCTGCTTCACTCACCCGTCCGCCATCCTTATCCACGGATCTGCGCGTCTTCACGGGTGCGCACCGGGCGGGAGCGCGCGGACGCGCGCTCGGCGGTGCGCTCACGCAGCCGCACCGGTGGTAGCGGCTCCCCGCGGGCCACTCCGTCTGCGAGCGCGGAGCGCACCTGGCTCACAAACCGCTCGCGATCCTCGGGATCGCGGAACCGGCGGGCGGCGAGCTCCGCGGCACGCATCTGCAGATACGTGCCCACGAGCTCCGGATGGCGCTTCACCGCCTCCTTGGGATCGATGGTGCGATCCCGCAGCGTCCGCGCGGCCTCCTCGCGGTGCGCGAAGAACGCGCGCTTCTCCACGATCCAGCGGTTGCGGTGTACCCTGAGGTCCTTCTCGGCGATGACCTTGCCCTCGGCATCCCGCTCGGGCGCACGCACCGTGACCGTGTCCTCACGGACGGCCCGCAACCCGACCTCCTCTCCCACCGCAGGCCGGGTGAGGGACTCCCGAAGAGCCCGCTCGAGATCGACGCCCCAGATCGTGCGATCCCCGCGCGCCGTCTCGATCGTCACGAAGTAGGACATGGGCTCCCGCGGATCGTGGCGATAGCTCGCGCGCCCATGATCGATGAGCGTTCCGGTGAGGAGTTCGTCGCGACGCTGCGCGCGGCGCGACTGTCCCTCAATCCGAGCGGCGACCGCGCCGACACCATCGTGCAATTCACGGCGTGCAGGGATCGGCGGTTCGCGATTGGGCTCGATCGGCGCTGGAGTCTCCCGTCCCCGGGCGATTATCCGCGCGACGCGCGAGCGCTCGAACTCCGTCGGGCGGTAGCCGCGCACCTCGATGCCCGCGAGCCGGGCGGCCTGCCAGGCTTCCCTGCGGAAGCGCTCGGTGCCCCGCGCGGTGATCTCGGCCCAGCCGCGCGCTTGAGCAATCGTCACGAGACTTCGGATGACTTCCGTGTTCTCGCTCGGCGTCGTGAGCCGAGCGCCCCGGTCCGTGAACGCCCGCGCGCCATCCGGAAAGTGGTAGTGCCGGCCGACCTGCACGAAGCGCTGTCGGACGTGGTCCGGGATATGGCGGTACCGCTCGGGCGGGGCCTCACCGGGCGGCGCCTTCTTCTCACCCGAACCGTCCGCCGGCTGAGTGTGCGCGGCGCGAGTCTCCGGCGCTCGCCGCGCCTCACGACCCGGCTCCTCCGCTTTTAGCGCACCTGCCGCCGCCACGCGCCGCTTCGCCGGCCGAATCGAGTTCTCCGTCGCCTTCGCTCGCGGCGGCGCGGTTGCCGCCTCATCTCGCGACGTCTCTCTCGAGCGCCGACCTCTACGCGCGCGACTCGGCTTCACCGTGTTGGGATCACGTCCCTCCTCACGCGCGCTCGCCACGCTCTCCGTCCCGGTCTTTCGCTCCCTGCGCTTTCCACCGCGTTCGGCCATAGATCTCTCCTACCGCTCGAGACTCTGCAGGAACTGCGCAACCGCGACGTTCATCTCCTCGGCCGTCAACCGCTCGCCCGGAGCCTTCTCCGGAAGCTCGATCTCACCGAGCGGTGCCTCGAAGTCCTCGAGCGTGAGTGAGTCCAGCCGGTCGATGTCCTCCATCGTCGCCTCCCGGTACACCGGCGTCGCGCCAGCGGTGGTACCTGCCGCACCGATCGCGTCGGTCGTCGCCGGCATCGTCGCGGGATCGTCTGCGTCGGCAGGCGCCGGGGTAGGACCTGGCACCCCCGCCGCGATCGCGATCGGCGCCACCACAGGCGGCGGCAGCAGCCGCGCCCGAAAGCGCGCATCCTCGAAGTAGCGGATCTTGCGACAGCGGATGGGCGAGAGCCCCTCGTAGAAGATGAGCGCCTTTCCGGTCCCGAGCGCCTTCACCTCCTGGGGCAGGAGGAGCGGCCGACGCTGCTCGCTCACACTCACGCTCCGTGACCGGCGCCCCTTCGCCTCTCCGAGATCAAACATCGGCCGCGAGACGGTGCGCGCCTGCACGGTCGTCATCCCAAGCTCGTCCGAGATCTCCCGCGCATCCGCATAGTCCTTCGGCGCGAACACGATGCGTGCGGCCAAGCTCTTCAGCATCGTCTCGGCGGCATTCGCGCCGTAGACCTCGCGCAGCTGCGCAGGCGTATGGATCACGAGCACGACCCGGACGTTGTAGCCCGGGAGATAGCTCACCGATTCTGCGATGATCGGGATGCGCCCGAGGGCGGCGAACTCATCGAGCATCATCAGCACCTGGCGCGTGAGTGTCGGGTCGTGCTCTGGCAGTGCCCGGGTCTGCAGCCCGATCGCCTGCTGGAAGAAAAGACTCAGCACCGGGCGCAACCGATGCAGATCATCCGGGTTCACCCCGACGTAGATCGACATCGGCCCGCGCCTGAGATCCCGAAGGTCGAAGTCGTTGCCCGCGGTCGCGGCATCCAGGATCGGGTTCAGCCATAAATCGAGCCGCGAGGTGAAGGTCTTGCGGATCGAGCTCGCCGTCACCGGCGCAAGATCGATGACGTCATAGAGCGCGCGCACGCACTGATCGGAGAGGGGAGACTTGCCCTTCCCGCGCCCCTCGATGACCCGCTTCCAGTGCTGCCCGAAGCCTTCATCATCGGACGCCATCCCCTGGCGCAGCACCTCCCCGATGGTCTTATGTCTCGAGGGGGTCTCGAACAGATAG
>JAKAZP010000444.1 GCA_021815905.1 Pseudomonadota bacterium
CCCGCCGTCGAGGCGGTGGGCCACGCCGCAGGGGGGGAGGCCAGCGCCGAGTCGTGCTGCGGCGTGCCGGCGCATCCCGCGGCGAGGGCCGCCAGGGAGGCCGTCGCCAACAGGCTCAGTGTCGTGGAGGTTCGCGGCGAGACGGCCATGATCGCTCTCCCTTGAAATCAGTCTCGAATTTAGGATACTCCAGCCCAAACTCCCGTGCACCTCACAGCTCCCGACACAGACCGATGAGACCGGATCCGACGGCCCACGAGGCCGCGATGGCCGCCATTACCGCCGATCTGCGGGCCGGCAGGCATGATGAGGCGATCGGGCGGGCTCGCTCCGCGCTCGAGGCGGGATTGGAGCGACCGCTGGTGCTCAATCTCGCCGCCCTCGGGCTCGAGCGGGAAGGCCGCGACGAAGATGCCGAGCGGCTGTTGCGCAAGGCCGTACGGCTCGCCCCGCGGGATGTCGCCTGCCGCAACGCCCTCGGACTGTGTCTCCTGAAGCTCGGCCGGGCGCGAGAGGCGCTCGAGGAATTCGACCGGGTGCTCGGACTGCAACCCGCACTCGCATTCGCCCACGTCAACCGGGGCAATGCCCTCGGCGCCCTGCAGAATGCAATCGCGGCGAAGGACGCCTACGAGCGCGCGCTCGTCCATGACCCGAACCATTCGATGGCGCTCGCGGCGCTCGCCGGCATGGCCGCAAGCCGCGGCAGCTACCCGGAGGCGCGCGTGCTCGCCGAAAAGGCGCTGAGCTCGGCACCGCAGCTCACGGAGGCGCAGATGAGCCTGGCGGCCGCCGAGTACGGAGACGGAGAGCTCGGGCGCGCGGAGGCGCGCCTTCGCACCCTCCTCGAGAAGGACCGGCTTGCCATGCCGGATCGGGTGCACGTGCAGGGACTGCTCGGCGATGTTCTCGACTCCGCCGGCCGGTACGAGGAGGCTTTCGAGGCCTACACCGCCTGCAACGAGGCGTTGCGCCGCGAGCATGCCGGCCGGTACGCGAGCGCTCTGAATTACGCGCGCGAGCTCAATTCATGGATCGAGCGGCGCTGCGCGCAGGACCCGCGGTGGACCCGGCCGCCCACTCCCGGCCCTGCATCCCCGGCCACGCGCCACGTCTTCGTTCTCGGATTCCCGAGATCCGGGGCCACGCTCATCGATGTCGTGCTCGAGGGGCACCCGGAGGTCGCATGCGTGGACGGGACGGAGCTGCTCATCGAGTCGGTGCGGGAGTTCATGGGGCGGCCGCAGGACCTGGAGCGGCTCGTCGGCGCGCCATTCGCGGCTCTCGAGCGCTGTCGTGAGGCGTACTGGCGCCGGGTCGCCGCCGCGGGGGCCGACGTCCGCGGCCGGATCGTCGTGGATACCTGCGCGCTCAACGCCCTGAAGCTCCCGCTCATCGCGCGACTGTTTCCCGGGGCCAAGATCGTGTTCGCCTGCCGGGATCCGCGCGATCTCATCCTCAGCTGCTTTCGCCACCGCTTCGCCATGAGTGCGCCCACGTATGAGCTGCTGACGATCGAAGGCGCCGCCGCCTACTACGTCGCCGTGACGGCGCCCCTCATCCGCCTCGCCCAGTTGCTGGGGCTCGACGTCTGCCTCGTGCGGCACGAGGACATGGTGAGCGCGTTCGCGCGGGAAATGGCGCGCGTGTGCGACTTTCTCGGGATCGCCTGGCATCCGGCCATGGGGGACTTCGCGTTGCGCAGCTGGGAGCGCGGCGAGCCCATTCCGAGCATGTCCCAGCTTCTGCGCAGGATCGGCACCGAGGGCCTCGGCAGCTGGCGCCATTATCGGCCGCGCCTCGAGTCCGCGATGCCGGTGCTCGAGCCGTGGGTGGGGCGCTTCTACTACGGCTGAGCGCTGGGCACGTCCGTGTGCCTGTCGCACGTTCATTCCGCTTTTGGGTTCGGGGTGGACATGCGTCCATGGGCAGCTACTGCGCCCCCGGGGCGTCCGGCAGGGTGAACCAGCAGTTGAAAGCGATGGTGATCCGCTCGCCTTCACCCTCGAACGGCTTGACGTCGTGCAGCACCCAGGAGGGGAAGATCACGAGCTGTCCGGGCTCGAGCCTCACGTTGGCGACATGAGGGGCGTAGGGCAGCTGCAGGCGGGCGATGCCCGCATCCATGTGCATGGAAGTCATGATCATCGGATTGACGAACGAGAGCATCCCGCTCATGGGCTTGCCCGGATCGTGCCGGCCGGGGTCGACGCAGTAGACCCCGCTCCAGGAGGCGTTCGGGTGATTGTGCAGGCCGAAGTAGCCGGCGCGCCGGGTCACGTGGAACCAGCAGTCGTTGTAGATCTGCAGCCGCTCGAGGGTCGGCAGGTCGTAGCCGTTCAGCCGGCCGATGACGGCCAGCAACTGATCCCAGCAGAAGCGCTTCAGCTCCTGCACGGCGGGGGCGGGGTCTCGAAACAGGTCGAAGTGGCTCTCGAAGAGCGCGTCGTTGCGGTAGGTGAGCGGACGCGGGTTTCCGGCGCCGCTCTGCTTTTCCATGGCGAGCACGAAGGCGCGCAGCGCGGAGTTCAGTCGCGGGGCCTCCGGATGGCGGCTGAACGCGAACGGCACCGCGAACATGTTCATCAAGTCCGGTGGCATCGACGGCCTCCTCGAGGGGCAATCGCGGGGGGAGGGGCCGGCGGATTGTAGCCGCGGGCGCTGCCGCCCGCGCGCCCGGCGGTATACTGCAGCGGTGAACGTCCGATCGGCACAAGCGATATCCGCCGACGAAGATCG
>JAKAZP010000445.1 GCA_021815905.1 Pseudomonadota bacterium
CCTCGCCCTCGCGCAAGCACCTGAGCGAGGCAATGACTGCTGGTTGGGCGCGGGGTATAAGCGCGGGGTAGGAGGAAGCATCATGGCCGCCCAACCCTTCGAGGTCATCAGTCAGCACCGCTGCTTCGGCGGCACAGTGGGCTTTTACCGCCACGAGGCCGCGAGCACCGCCTGCCCGATGCGCTTCGCGGTGTTCACCCCGCCACGCGCCTCGAGCGGCCGGGTGCCGGTGTTGTACTGCCTCGCGGGCCTCACCTGTACCGAGGAGACGTTCATGATCAAGGCCGGCGCGCAGCGCGTGGCGGCCGAGCTCGGTTTGATGCTGGTCACTTCCGATACCAGTCCGCGTGGGCTCAACTTGCCGGGCGAGAGTGACTCGTGGGATTTCGGCGTGGCCGCCGGATTCTACCTCGATGCCACGCAGGAGCCGTGGTCACGCCACTATCGAATGTACACCTACCTCACGCGGGAGTTGCGCTCGATCGTCGAGGCGCATTTTCCGGCGGATCCCGATCGCACCGGCATCCTCGGGCATTCCATGGGCGGTCACGGCGCCCTCGTGATCGCCTTGCGCAATCCTGACAAATACCGCTCGGTATCGGCATTCGCGCCGATTTCCGCACCCCGTCAGTGCCCCTGGGGTGAGAAGGCCTTCAGCGGCTATCTCGGCCCTGACCGCAGCCAGTGGGCCGTCTACGATTCCACGGAGCTCGCCGCCGCAGTGACGGATGCGGCGAGCCGTCCGCCAATTCTGGTCGATCAGGGACTCGCCGATCAATTCCTGCCGACCCAGCTGCATCCGCATCTGTTGGAGGAGGCGTGCCGAAAGTCGGGGTTGCGCCTGACGCTGCGCCGTCACGAGGGTTATGACCACGGTTACTACTGCATATCGAGCTTCATCGAGGAACATCTGCGGCACCACGCGGGTCTGCTGAAAGGGTAGTGCCGAGGTCTTGCGTCGCGCGAGGCATCCGGCTTCGGCCGGGCTTCAGGCGCCGGCCGCAGGCATGTGGCGCACGTGCCAAAAATCGAACACTATCTGAGCATTTCCGACCACAGGCCGTGGGTGCCGCGAGCGGATCGCCGGCAGGGTCGTATACTGGCGTTCGTATGCAGAGCCTCTCCCCGGAACAGAGTGATGCCATTGGCCGTATCCTGGCGGAATTCAAAGGCCGCCCGGGACCGTTGCTCGAGGTGCTGCATGCCATCCAGGTGGCGCTGGGCCATATGCCGGGCGAGGCGGTCGCCCTGGTGGCCGAGGGTTTGAATCTCTCCCGCGCCGATGTGCACGGCGTGGTCACTTTCTACCACCACTTCCGCACCGTCCCTCCTGGCAGACACGTGCTGCAGGTGTGCCGCGCCGAGTCGTGCCAGGCCGTTGGAGGCGAAGCACTGGCGGAGCACGCGCGACGGCGGCTGGGTGTCGAGTTTCATCAGAGCACGCCCGATGGGCAATTCTCGCTCGAGCCGGTCTACTGCCTGGGCAATTGCGCCTGCTCGCCGGCGGTGATGATCGACGGGCAGCTGCACGGCCGGGTGACGCCCGAGCGTCTCGATGCGCTGCTCGATGAGCGCCGCCATTCCCCGGAGGCCCCATGACGGCTGCGGCCCTGAGCGCCCAAACACTCGTCTATGTTCCTGGCGATGCCGGAGCGCAGTCGCTCGGCGCCGAAGCCGTGAGCCGCGCGATTGCCGCCGAGGCTGCACGCAGGAGCCTCGAGGTGCGCCTGGTGCGCAATGGCTCTCGCGGCGCCTATTGGCTCGAGCCGCTGGTGGAGGTGGTCACTGCGCGCGGGCGCATCGCCTATGGCCCGGTGAGCGTGGCCGATGTGCCGGCCTTGTTCGCAGCGGGCTGGCTCGAGGGGGGCTCACACCCGCTGCGTCTGGGCGATGCGGATACTCTGCCGTGGTTCGCCAGCCAGCAACGACTGACTTTCGCGAGGGTCGGCCGCCTCGATCCGCTCAGCGTGCCCGACTACGTGGGCCTCGGTGGCTATCAGGGCTTGCGTCGTGCGCTGTCGGTGAGTCCTCGGGAGGTCGTCGAGGCAGTTACCCGCTCGGGCCTGCGCGGACGAGGCGGCGCCGCCTTTCCGACCGGCATCAAGTGGAATACGGTGCTCGAGCAACCGGCCGGGCAAAAGTATGTGACCTGCAACGCCGATGAGGGCGACTCCGGCACGTTTGCCGACCGCATGCTGATGGAGGGAGATCCGCTCAGCCTCATCGAAGGCATGACGATCGCAGGGGTCGCAACCGGCGCCACCCAAGGCTACATCTATCTGCGCGCCGAGTATCCTCACGCGCATCGGATTTTGACGCAGGCCATCGCGCGCGCATATGAGACGCGCTACCTGGGTGCGGATGTCATGGGCAGCGGCAGGCGCTTCGACCTCGAAGTGCGCCTCGGCGCGGGGGCGTACATCTGCGGGGAAGAGACCTCGATGCTCGAGAGCCTGGAGGGCCGGCGCGGCGAAGTGCGCGTGCGTCCGCCGTTGCCCGCCATCAAGGGACTGTTCGGGCGGCCGACCATCGTCAACAACGTGATCACCCTGGCCACGGTGCCCATCATCCTCAGTCGGGGCGCGGACTTCTACGCCGGGTACGGCGCGGAGAAGTCGCGTGGCACTCTGCCGATCCAACTCGCTGGCAACATCAGGCGGGGCGGACTGGTGGAGCGGGCCTTCGGCCTCAGCCTGCGGGAGCTCCTGTATGAGTACGGCGGGGGCTCGGCCTCAGATC
>JAKAZP010000018.1 GCA_021815905.1 Pseudomonadota bacterium
CGATCTAGCTGAGTCCCGAGCGTGGCATCGTGCCCCGGCGCGGGTCATCCGGCCAACCGGCAGGCTCACAAATCCGCTGCCGCAGCCGCGAATCGTGAAGGGCGTCTCAATTCGGAGTTCGGGAGACGGGGCGCAACCGCGGCCCCGGGGGCGCGCGCGGAGCCGGCTATTCGATCGCCGCGGTCCGGCGCAGCGCGTGCCGCTCGAGGAAATACTCGATCTTGTCGCGATAGGTCCGGGAAAGCTTCAGCTCCTGGCCGCCGTCGAGCGTGAGGAAATACTCCCCGTTCATGTGCGCCCGCAGGCTCTTGACGTATCGCAGGTTGACGATGGTCGAGCGGTGCACGCGCTGGAAGAGCCGCGGATCGAGAATCTCCTCGAGCTCCTTCATGGTGCCGCGCAGGATGTGCGTGTCGCCCTCCGCGTGCACGCACATGTAGTCACCCGCCGCGTCGATCCATTGAATCGAGGGCACCGGGACCCGCACGGTCTTGCGGCCCTGGCGGATCGGCAGGATCTGCGGATGGCGCACCCCGAGCGCGGAGCTGCCGTGAGCGAGCAGTTCCTCGAGCTCGATCTCGCCGGTGCCGGTGATCTCGGCCACGATCTGCATCAACCGGTCGCGCTGATCCTCGGCGCCGCGCTGGCGGGCCCCCTGGCGCACGCGCTCGAGCGTCGCGGCGAAGCGCCGGTCATCGATCGGCTTGAGGAGGTAGTCGATGGCGTGCGCCTCGAAGGCCTGCACGGCGTACTGGTCGTAGGCGGTCACGAAGACCACCAGCGGCAGCGACTCGTGCGGCAGCTGGGAGAGCACGTCGAAGCCGGAGAGGCCGGGCATCTGCACGTCGAGGAACACGAGCTCCGGCCGCTCGCGCAGAATGACGCCCACCGCCTCGCGCCCGTTGCTGCAGGCGGCGACCACCTCGAAATCGGGCGCTCCGAGCAGCCGCAGCTCGATGCCGCGGCGCGAGAGCGACTCGTCGTCGACGATGACCGTCCGGATTCTCACGCGCCGACGCTCTGCGGAATCCGCACCGGGGAGCTGAAGCGCGGCTCCGGCGCCGGCGCCGCGTCCTCGCGGCTCACGGTCTCGAAGGGCAGCGCCAGCTCCACGCGCAGCCCCGGATGAGTGTTGAGCACGGAGAAGCGATGATTCTCGCCATAGAGGACGGCGAGCCGCTCGCGCGTGTTGCGCAGGCCGACGCCGCGGCGCTCCTCGGGCTGCACGTCCTCTCGCAGTCCCGGTCCGTCATCGCTCACGCTGACCTCGAGCATCGCGCCGCGCCTGCGACCCTCGATGCGCACCCTGCCGCCCTGCTCGCGCGCGGAAACGGCGTGCTTCAGCGAGTTCTCGAGCAGCGGCTGCAGCAGCAGGCTCGGGATGAGCGCCTCGAGCGCCGAGCTCTCGATCGCGTACTCGAGCCGCAGCCGCTCGCCGAAGCGCAGCCTCTCGGTGCCGAGGTAAAGATCGAGCGCCTCGATTTCCTGGCGCAGGGTGACGCGCTTCATCGGGTCCTGATCGAGCGTGTACCGCAGGAATTCCGACAGGCGCATGACGGCGAGGTTCGCCGTGCTGTTCTGGCTGTCGAGAATGAGCGTCGAGATGGCGTTCAGCGTGTTGAACAGGAAATGCGGGTTCAGCTGGTAGCGCAGCATCTTCAGCTGCGCCTCCTGCGCGAGCGCCACGGCCTTGAGCACCGCTTCCTGCTGCTGCTGGCGGGACTCGTAGTACTTGATGCCGAAGTACAGCGCGCTCCAGCAAAGCAGCAGATAGGTCGAGAGCAGCGCGTTGTGGAAGAGGTCGAAGATCGAGGTGAAGTGCTGCGTCGGGTCGATGAACCTCTGCCAGGCGAGATTGATGACGATGCGCAGCGCGAGCGCCGTGACGTAGGAGGTGGCGAGCACGCCGAGGATGACCCCGCGCTCGTCGCGCCCCCGGAATCCCCGATAGATGTAGCGCATCGGGATCGAGAACAGGAATCCCGCGGCCGCCGCGAGCCCGACGACGTCGCCGATGCCCTCGCGCTGGGGGTAGAAGAGAAAGCCGCAGTAGACCGTGAGGCCGTAAGCCGCCCAGCCGGCGGCATGCAGCGACCAGAACAGGACGTTGCGGTTGGACCGTAGCTGATCGATGGTCAACATGCGATGCGCCAGGTCGGTGAGTCTACCACCAGGCCGGCGCAAATCGTCCCGCAGCGCTGCGTTGCCGGGCGTCCGTGCGGGGCGGCGCGTCACTGGGCCGCCGGAGCGCCCTGCAGCCGCTCGAGGGGGTGGGACCCGGCCATCATGGGGCCCTGGGCGAGGTCGCAGCCGACGGCCGTGAGCCACTGGAGCGCCGCCTGGGAGTCCACCTGCTGCGCGGCGCAGTGCATCCCGAGCACCTTGACCGCCTGCACGATCGCCACCACGAGCGCCTGGGAGAGCTTGTCGCGCAGTGCGCCGGCCGTCAGCCGGGCATCGATCTTCACCAGCCGCAGCGCCTTCGAGCGCAGCAGCGGCAGCACCGCCGAATCGAGGGAAAAATCATCGATCACGACGAAGCACCCGAGCCGCTCGCAATGGCCGATGAAGCGCTCGACCTGGGCGCGGCGCTGGGTGCACAGAGGTTCGGCGATCTCGAAACCGAGCGTCTCGGGGCTCACGGCGTTGGCGGCCAGCGCCGCGGCGAGGCGGCGTGGGAAGCGCTCGTCCTCGAGCGTCGAGATCGAGAGGTTCATCGTGAAGCTGGTCGGCTCGTGAGTCCAGTCGTGGCGGTGGGTGGCGAGCCAGGAGAGCAGCTGCTCGGCGGCCATCGAGTCGAGCATCGCCGGATCGCGCAACTCTCGGGCCGTCGCGCGCGGCAGCACCTCGAACCACCTCGTACGCCCGCCGGCGCGCAGTCTCACGTACGGCAGCACCTCGAGCGCGACCGAGCCGGCATCGAGCGAGACCACGCGCGGTGCGCCGTTCGCGGCGATGGAAGGCAGGCTGGAGGTTGCCCCGGCTTCGATCGCGAGAATGTCGTTCACGGCATTCGGGGTGAGCTCATCGGGGCCGCCGGTCCTGACGCGCGCCGCGGGCGCCACGGGCGCCACGGGCGCCGAGGGCGCCGCGGCTAGTGTCGGCGGCTCGGCCGCGGGGGGGCTCACCCCGTCGTCCGCCAGCGAAAGCACGAGCGCCGTCGGGTCCGACTCGGGCCTGCGCGGTCCGGCGGGACGCAGCAGCACCGCGAGCTTCTGCATCACGGTTCGAAGCGGCACGGACATAATGCGCTCGAGCAGCCGATCGCCGCCCGATTTCCAGTCCGCGAGAATCAATGCGAGTCCGACCAGCTGTCCATGCGGCGCACGCACCGGCAGACACACCGCGGTACGGCCGTCCTCGAGCGTGTTCTCGCAGCCCGTCCGGGCATGGTCGCCGTGGAGCGCCTCGAGCGCCTCGAGCACGAGCGCGTGCTCATCGGGTCCGAGGGCTCCCTCGCTCAGCCAAAGCACGTTGCCCTGGCTGTCGTAGATCGAGACCGAATGCAGGCGCAGCGGCGGCAGCGCGGCGCGCACCTGCCACCCGAGCGACTCGGCGCTGAGCGGCTCCGCGCCCGCGGGCGCAGTCCCGTTTCCGCGCGCCGTGAGCTTGTTCCGTGGCTGCAAGAGCTTCCCCATCGCGGACGAGTTCGTCGGCTTATCGCACTCGGTACAGGATCAAGAATGACAGCATAGCGCGGAAGCCGCCGTGAATTAATTCCAGGTTACGCGCGTTGCGCGCGCGGCGTCGATGGCGAAGGGGCCCGCGCGGCGAGCCCCTTCGAATAAGTGAAACGCCGGGCGCACGGCGCAATGTCCGATCCCGAGCATTACCTCAGAACGCGGGCCCATTGCCCGTCAGGAAGTCCTTCTTTCCGAGCTCGACGCCGTTGTGGCGCAGGATGGCGTACGCCATCGTCGAGTGGAAGAAGACATTCGGGATCACGAACCGCTGCAGGTAATCGAGCCCCTTGAACTCGATGGTGCGATCGCGAGCGGGAAGCTTGATGTCGCGATCCTCCGCTGCCTCGAACGCGCTCGCGGGCGTGCTCTTCACGAAGTCGATGGTGCGGGCGAGGCGCGCGCGCAGCTCCTCGAACGTCTGCTCGTTGTCCTCGAACTTCGGCGGCTCGCGGCCGGCGAGCCGCGCCACGCCGCCCTTGGCCACGTCGGTGGCGATCTGCACCTGGCGGGTGAGCGGGAACATGTCGGGCGCGAGGCGGGCGGCGAGCAGCACGGCCGGATCGAACTTGCGGGCGACCGCGTGCGCGTGGCCCTTCTCGAGGACCGCGGAAAGATTCGAGAGTGCACCGGCGAGCAGCTCGACGGACATGGCGTGGACCGAGATCTTCATGCTTTCTCCTGCGCAGGGAAGGGGCCGGGAAGTCGGCCGGGCACATGATAATCGCCGCGCGCTTGGCGCGCGTGCCCGCTAGTGAAACAATAGGCTCCCGCTCAAGGGGGATTGCATCCGCCATGAGTCCAATCTGGACACCGGCCCAGCTCGCCGTTCTGGCCAAAGTGGTGGACCTGAACGGCTTTTCCGCCGCCGCTCGCGCGCTCGGAGTGCCGAAGGCCGCGGTGAGCCGTGCCATTGCCGACCTCGAGCGCACCGTCGGCGTGCGCCTGCTCGAGCGCACCACGCGCCGCATAGCCCTCACCGCGGAGGGCCGGCTGCTCTACCCGCACGCGCGCCGGGTGGTCGAGGAGTGCGACGCCGCGCGCACGGCCATCGCCAGGCTGCACGCGCCGCCCTCGGGGCCGCTACGGATCGTGTCCGATCCGAGCTACGGGCGGCTGCTGCTCACGCCCCTCGTGCCGCGCTTTCTCGAGAGCTTCCCGCAGATCCCGCTGGAGGTGGCGCTCGATGCCGGGGACGCGAACGGCTGGGACGTGGCGATTCGCGAGCGCGCGCCGACCGATGAGGCGGTGTCGTACCGCTCGCTCGGGGCGCCGCCGGCGGTGCTCTGCGCGACACCGGCGTATCTCGAGCGCCGCGGCACGCCGGCGCGCCCGGAGGACCTGCGCCAGCACGACCTTCTGACGCCGGAGGCGCCGGAGCTGCCGGAGTTTCGCCTGCTTCTCAGTCGCGGGGCGCAGCGCGCCGAGGTGCCGCTGTCGCCGAAGCTCGCGGTGAACGATCCGGCGGTGCTGCACGCGGCCGCGGCCGCGGGCCTCGGCATTGCGCTCCTGCCCGAGTTCCTCTGCCGCCAGGGGCTTGCGACCGGCAGGCTCCGGACGGTGTTGCCGGAGTGGACCGCGCCCGCGGCGGCGGCGCTCTACGCGGCGTTCCCGGCCGCGCTCGCCGCCGATCCCCGGGTGCGGCGGTTCGTGGAGTTTCTCGCCGCGAACGTCGTCCCCGCGCTCGCGCCGGCCACGATGTTACCGGAGAGCAGGTAAGGTTACTCGCGAGTAGGATCGCGGCGGAACGGCTACACTAGGCACCTCGAAGCCTCGAAGTCCCGGCCATCGGAGGTGATCGTATGTATCGCGCGCCGCTCGAGGAGCTGCGTTTCCTGCTCGAGGAAACTTCCGGCATCGGACAGCTCACCTCCTGCCCGCAGCTCGCGGACTACACCGCGGAGCTCGGCGCCTCGGTGCTCGAGGAAGCCGCGCGCTTCGCCGAGACGGTACTCGAGCCGCTCTATCGCAGCGGCGATCACGACGGCGCGCGCTGGACGCCCGAGGGGGCCGTGAGCCCGCCGGGTTTCAAGGAGGCGTACGGGCAGTTCGTCGCCGGCGGCTGGCCGCAGTTGGGTGGCGATCCCGCCTTCGGCGGCCAACGCGTGCCGCAGGCGCTCGCGAGCGCCACGCAGGAGATCTGGAGCTCGGCCAACCTCGCCTTCGAGCTCTGTCCGATGCTCACTCACGGCGCCGTGCACGCGCTCGAGCGCTGCGGCTCGGAGGAGCACAGGCGGCTGTTCCTGCCGAGGATGACGAGCGGGGAGTGGACCGGCACCATGGTGCTCACCGAGCCGCAGGCCGGGTCCGACCTCGCCCAGGTGCGCACCCGGGCGGCCCCCGGGCCCGACGGGCGCCATCGGCTCTTCGGCCAGAAGATCTTCATCACCTGGGGTGACCACGACCTCACTCCCAACATCATCCACATGGTGCTCGCGCGCATCGACGGGGCGCCGCCGGGCACCCGCGGCCTGTCGCTGTTCGTCGTGCCCAAGGTGCTGGTCAATCCCGACGGCTCCCTCGGCGCGCGCAACGACGTGCGCTGCGCCTCGATCGAGCACAAGCTCGGCATTCACGCGAGCCCGACCTGCGTCATGCAGTTCGGCGCGGGCGAGGGGGCGGTCGGCCATCTCATCGGCGAGCCGAACCGCGGCCTCGAGCAGATGTTCATCATGATGAACACCGCGCGGCTCGGGGTCGGCGTGCAGAGCTACGCGGTCGGCGAGCGCGCCTTCCAGCACGCGGCCGAGTACGCCCGCACCCGCATCCAGGGCCGGTCGGCGACCGCCGCCGGTCCGGTCGCCATCGTGCAGCACCCCGACGTACGGCGCATGTTGCTGACCATGAAGTCGTGCACCGAGGCCTCGCGCGCGCTCGCGTTCCATGCCGGCGTGCAGCTCGATCTCGCGGCCTGGCATCCCGAGCCCGCGGCGCGCGCCCGCGCCCAGGCGCGCGCCGACCTGTTGATTCCGATCCTCAAGGGCTGGTGCACCGAGACCGCCAACGAGGTCGCGGCCCTCGGCGTGCAGGTGCACGGCGGCATGGGCTTCGTCGAGGAGACCGGCGCCGCGCAGTATCTGCGCGACGTGCGCATCACGACCATCTACGAGGGTACGACCGGCATCCAGGCGAACGACCTCATCGGGCGCAAGCTCGCTCGCGATGGCGGCGCCGCGATGCGCGAGCTGCTCGCCGAGGTGCGCGCGCAGCTCCAGGGGCTCGAGCCGCACGAGCCGGCGGCGCGGCAGGCACGCGATGCGGCGCTCGAGGGCCTGGGCGCGCTCGAGCGCTCGACCGGCTCGCTCCTCGGCGCCATGGCCTCGGGCATCGAGGGAGCGCTCGCGGTCGCCGTGCCCTATCTCATGCTCTGCGGGGTGGTGTTGGGTGGCTGGCAGAGCGCCCGATCCGCGGCGGCGGCCGCGGCGGGAGCCGGCGGCCGCGCGACCGAGTTCTATCGGGCCAGGATCAGCAGCGCGCACTTCTACGCGCTGCAGGTGCTGCCGCGCGCGCTCGCGCTCGCGCGCATCGTCGAGCGCGGAGCCCCGGGGGTGCTCGCGAGCGGGCCGGAGCTCGTTTGAGCGGCGAGAGCCGCCCCCCGCCGCGACTCTCGGCCGGGGTCGTGGTGGTCCGGCACGCTCCGGAGGGGTGGCTGTTTCTGATGCTGCGGGCCTATCGGAACTGGGACTTCCCCAAAGGACTCGTCGAGCCGGGCGAGCGGCCGCTCGATGCGGCACGGCGCGAGGTGCGCGAGGAGACCGCCATCGAGGATCTCGATTTCCGCTGGGGCGAGGCGTTCCGGGAGACCGCGCCCTACGGCAAGGGCAAGGTGGCGCGCTATTACCTCGCGGCGAGCCGTACGGCGACCGTGCGCCTGCCGGTCAGCGAGGAGCTCGGACGCCCCGAGCACGACGAGTGGCGCTGGGTCGATCTCGCGGCGGCGCTGACGTTCGTCCCGGCGCGCATCGAGCCGGTGCTGCGGTGGGCGGCAGCGACGATCGCAAGCGCGTGAGGCGCGCGACGGCCATGCTCGCCGCCGCCTGGCTCGCGGCCGCGAGCGGTGCCGGCGTCGCGGCCGTGCCGCCCTCGAGGCCGGAGGCGCCCGCGGACGCCGGCCAGGGACTCTTGCGCGTCGTCACCGACGACACCGGCCGCCGCGTGCGGGTGCGGTATCCGCCGTTGCGCATTGCGAGCCTCGCCCCCGGAGCGACCGCGATGCTGTTCGCGGCGGGGGCGGGCGGGCAGGTGGTGGCGACGGTGAACTATTCCGACGAGCCGGCGGCGGCGCGGCGCGTCCCCCGGATCGGCAGCTTCGACGCCATCGACATGGAGCGCCTCATCAGCGCCCGGCCCGATGTGGCCGTGGTGTGGCCTGACGGGGTCAACCCGGCGGAGCTCGAGCAGCTCGAGCGGCTCGGCATCCCGGTCTACCGGCAACAGGCGCGCACGTTCGCGGCCATGGCCGGCTCGCTGCGGCGCCTCGGCCGGCTCGCCGGCACGAGCGCCATCGCGGATCGGCGCGCCGCGGCGATGCAGGCGCGCCTCGCGAGCCTGCGGCGAAGGTACGAGCGCGTCGGGCGCCGTCCGAGCGTGTTGCTCGAGGTCTGGAATCGACCGCTGTACACGGTCGGCGGCCGGGAGCTGATGAGCGATGCGCTCCGGGTGTGCGGCGCCCGCAACGTGTTTGGAGACCTGCCGCAGGACGGCCCGGCCATCGATCTCGGCGCGGTCATCGCCCGCAATCCCGACATCATCGTGGCGATGGCGCCCGACGGCCGGGGCGCCGACTGGCTCGCCGAGTGGCGACGCTTCGCGAGCCTGCGCGCCGTGCGCCACGGGCGCCTCATCGACTTCGAGGACCGCAGGCTCACCCGGTTGGGTCCGGGAGCGGTCGCGGCGACCGCGGAGCTCTGTCGGAAGATCGCCGCGGTGTGGTGAGGCCGTCCGTGCCGTGCACGGACGGAGCCGATGACTCGCCGCAGGCGGCCGAGCCGGCGGCTCGATTGACCCGATGGATTGACTTTCAAATTCCGATAGACGCCATATATACGCACCACCCTCGCGGAGATTGGCCCCGTGGTCGACGTCAAGCTGAAGGATCTGCGCTATCTCGTGGCCGTGGCCGACACCCGGCACTTCGGCCGCGCCGCCGAGCGCTGCTTCGTCAGCCAGCCGACGCTGTCCGCGCAGCTGAAGAAGCTCGAGGATTACCTCGGCGTGCGCCTCATCGAGCGCCAGCCGAACAACGTCTCCCTCACCCAGGCCGGCGAGCAGATCGTCGAGCGTGCGCGGGGGATCCTGGAGGCGAGCGAGGAAGTGGTGACGCTCGCCCGGGCGCACCGCGATCCGCTCGCCGGGCGGCTGCGCGTGGCGCTGCTGCCGACCATCGGGCCGTACCTGCTGCCGCGCGTCGCGCAGCCGCTGCGGCGCACGCTGCCGCGCCTCGAGCTGCATCTCTATGAGCATCAGACCGGTGCGATGCTCGAGAAGCTCAGGATGGGCGAGCTCGACCTCGGCATCCTCGCGCTGCCGGTCGAGCTCGAGGGGCTCGAGGCGCGTGAGCTCTACCTCGAGCCCTTCACCGTCGCGCTGCCCGAGCGCCACCGGCTCGCGAAGCGCGACCGCATTCACGCCGCCGATCTCGAGGGCGAGCGACTGCTGCTGCTCGAGGAGGGACACTGCCTGCGCGATCAGGCGCTCGAGGTCTGCAGCAGGGCCGGAGTCCCCGAGAGTCAGGACTTTCGCGCGACCAGCCTCGAGACGCTGCGGCAGATGGTGGCGACGGGCGCCGGCGTCACGCTGCTTCCGGAGCTCGCGACCCAGGGCGCGTACGGCGGCGCTCGCGGCGTCGCGATTCTGCCGTTCGCCCGGCCCGTGCCGGTGCGCCACGTGGGGGCCGTCTGGCGCAAGACCACGGCGCGCCGCGGCGCCATCGAAGCCGTGTGCGATCTCATCGCGCAGCGGACCGGAGGCCGCTAGGGGCTCTGGCATAATCGCCCGCTCAGTGAGCCGACCCGATGCCGCCGCCGACCACGTCACGCCGTACGATCGCTTTGGATGGAGCGACGTCGAGGTCGAGCGGATGTTGGTTTCGGGCGCGCGCCGGGAGGAGCTCGCGGCCTACTTCGGCGGCCGGGAATACGGCGAGCTCGTGAGGCTGGCGCACGCGGCACGGCGCGGCGCGCCGGCGCGCCGCCGGCCGCACGTGCTGCTGCTGCCCGGCATCATGGGCTCGCAGCTCGGGTTCGAGCGCCCCCCGCCGCTTCCCGATGACGTGCTGTGGCTCGATCCGATCGACATCCAGACCGGGCGCCTCGCGCTTCTCGGGCTCGGAAAGCGCCAGCCGATCATCCCACTCGGAGTGGTGCTCTACAGTTACCTCAAGCTCAAGCTCAGGCTGCGCGCCGCGGGCTTCCCCGTCAGCCTGCACGCCTACGACTGGCGGCTGGGGGTGGAGGATGCCACCCACGCGCTTGCCCGACGCCTGCGCGCGCTCGCGCCGCGCAAGGTCGCGCTGGTCGGTCACAGCATGGGCGGATTGCTGGCGCGCGCCGCGCTCGCCACCCCCGAGGCGCCGCTCATCGAGCGCGTGGTCCTGCTCGGTACGCCCAACCTCGGCTCCTTCGCCGCCGTGCAGGCGCTGCGCGGCACGTATCCGGTGGTGCGCAAGATCGCGCGGCTCGATCCCGGAGGCACCGCCGAGCGCCTCGCGGCGGAAGTCTTCAACAGCTTTCCGAGCCTGTATCAGCTGCTGCCCTCGGCCGAGTGCGACGGGCACCTCGATCTGCTCGATCCGCGGTCATGGCCGGAGCACGGACCGCGTCCGCGCGCGCCGCTGCTCGCGCGCGCGCGGCGCTTCCGGCTCGGCCTGCCGGCGCCCGATGCGCGGCTGGTCGCGATCGTCGGGGTGGGGCAGGAGACGGTGACTTCGGCGATGCGCTCACGCGAGGGCTTCCGCTACACCGTGACCCGGCGCGGCGATGGCACGGTGCCCGCCGTGAGCGCCGCGCTCGCGGGCGGCACCTCGTACTTCGCGGCCGTGGCGCACAGCGAGCTCACGCGCGATGCCGTCGTGGCCGCGGCCGTCGCCGACATCCTGCGCCGCGGCGCGACCCGCCGCCTCGCGACCCGCTGGAGGAGCTCGAGCCGGGCCGAGGCCTCGATCACCGATCGCGAGCTGCGCGGGGCGCAGACCGGGAAGGTCGACTGGGCGCGGCTCACGCCGGCCGGGCGCCGCGAGTTCCTGCAGAATCTCAACGAGCCGCCGCGCCTCAAGCTGCGGATCCGGCAAGCGCGGGACGGGGGGACTCCCCGCGGGAGTTAGTGGGCGCGCGCCCGGCGCGACCGTCACAGCACGAAGGGAATCAGCATCTTCGTGCGGCGCCTGTACTCGGGATACTGCCGCGGGAACTGCGCGAGCATGGTGCGCTCCTCCGAGCGCGCGGCGAACAGAAAGAACACGAAGTAGATGACGAACAGCGCCAGCCACGCGAGGTCGGTGGCGAGCGCGGTGCCGAGCATCGCGAGCATGATCCCGCTGTAGATCGGATGGCGCACGTAGCGGTAGGGACCGGTGGTCACGAGCTCGTGGTCCTCGCGCAGCGTCATCGGCGTGCCCCAGTTGCGTCCGATGTGGAAGCGCGCCCAGAAGGCGAACACGAACCCGCCGACGCACAGTCCGACGCCGACCCACTGCGCGATCACTCCGGGGTGATACGCCAGGTGTCCGCCGAGGGAGCCGATGACGCCCGGCTCGTATCGCCGCAGCCGCACCCCTGCGATGACGGTGGCGAACAACAGGAGCCTCAGTCCCCAGAAGCTCCACGGCGCGCCGCGGCTGCGCTTCTTGCTGAAGGCCGCGAGCACGAGCCAGATCACCACGAAGGCGACCCACAGCGAGCCGATCACCTCGCGCGCGAGGACCATCGGCCGTCAGTCGCGGAAATTGTTGAATTGCAGCGGGCGATCGAGCTTCGCGCCGCGCAGGAGCCCGATCGCCTCCTGCAGGTCATCGCGCTGCTTGCCGGTGATGCGCACCTTCTCGCCCTGGATGCTCGCCTGGATCTTCAGCTTCGAATCCTTCACCAGGCGCGTGATCTTCCTGCCGGCGTCGGCGTCGATCCCCTGCCGCAGCAGCACCTGCTGGCGCGCCGCCGACAGCGCGATCTGCGACTCCTTGACCTCGAGGCACGCGAGGTCGATGCCGCGCTTGCCGAGGCGGAGCTTCAGGATCTCGAGCATCTGCTTGAGCTGGAAATCGACCTGCGCCTCGAGTGTCACCGTCAGCTCCTCGAGCGTGAAGCGCGCGCCGGTGTCCTTGAAGTCGAAGCGCTGCGCGAGCTCGCGGTTGGCCTGGTCGACGGCGTTGGCGACCTCGTGGGCGTTCACCTCGGAGACGACGTCGAAGGACGGCATGGCGCGCTCAGGAGGGCTTCTTCCGTCGCGCCTCGAGCTCGCGCCGGTGCTTGCGCGTGAGCGCCACGAACCGCGGGGTGAGCCCCGCGTCCTCGTACACCGGATCGCCCTGCTCGTCGGTCGAGATGACGCGCGCGCCCGGGACGTAGGGCATGGAAGCGGCCACCTGCTCGAGTGCGGCCCCGAGGAGCTCGGTGATGAGCTGCTCGGGCGTGCGCCCGGGAAACATGTCCGCCAGGGCGCGCAGCGAGGCGGCCTGATCGAGCGGCAGGCGAACGGCATATTCCGACGCCGTTCTCGGCACGGCCGCGGACTCGTGCCAGCGCTCGAGCAGCTCTTTGAAGCTCACGGGGTTCGGTCCTTCAGCCAGGTGACTCGCGGGGCGGGTATTGTAGCCGAACGCCGCCTGGTGATACTCTCGAGTCGATGCCGCAGCGCACGCACACGATGCATTGGTGGTGGCGCACTTCGTACCCGGAGTGGGCCCGCGGCCGCTAGTTAACCGTCAGAAACTTCGAACCGCACGACAGGACCCATTCCGGCACCCCCGGAATGGGTTTTTTGTTGGGTGTTATGGATTGCGATGAAGTTGCCGTTCGACATATCGGGCGATCTCGACACACCGGTGTCGGCGTTCATGAAGCTGAAGCCGTTCGAGCCGCGCTTCCTGCTCGAGAGCGTGGAGGGCGGTGAGCGGCTCGCGCGCTATTCCTTCATCGGCCTCGGGTGCGCGCTCGAGGTGCGTCTCGATGGGGCGGGGCTCGCGATCGGGGACGAGCGCTCGCCCGTGCCCGAGAGCGCCTCGGCGCTGCTCTCGGGCCTGCGGCAGGCGTTGCGTCGCGCTCCGGTCCCCGGGCCCGGGATCGCGGGCGTGCCGCTCGCCGGGGGCCTCGTGGGCTACGCCTCGTACGACGTGGTGCGCTTCTTCGAGCGGCTGCCGATGCCCGCGGGACGCGCGCCCGGTGTTCCGGCGCTGCATTACATCGCGCCGCGCTCGCTCCTCGTCTTCGATCATCTGACGCGCGGCATCGCGCTGCTGCACGCCGGCAGCGAGGCGGACCGCGCGGCGCTGCGCAAGGAGGTGGTGCGCGCGCTGCGCGGCGCGCTGCCGAGCGGGGAGCGAGGCGGTCGCTGCGAGCGTCCGCGGTCGGCGTTCAGCCGCGAGGCCTACCTCGGCGGCGTCGAGCGCACGCAGGAGTCGATCGCCGCGGGCGACGTCTATCAGCTCGTGCTGTCGAAGCGCTTCGAGGGCCGCCACGAGCTCGATCCCTTCCAGGCCTATCGCGCGCTGCGCCTGATCAATCCCTCGCCCTACATGTACTACTGCGCGCTCGGCGACGTCACCGTCGTCGGCTCATCGCCCGAGGCGCTGGTGCGCCTGAAGGACGGCCACGCACAGCTGCGCCCGATCGCCGGCACGAGAGCGCGGTCGGACGATCCGGCGATCGATGCGGCGAACGAAGCCGAGCTGCGCGCGGATCCGAAGGAGAACGCCGAGCACGTCATGCTGGTCGACCTCGCGCGCAATGACCTCGGGCGCGTCGCCCTCGCCGGCAGCGTCGCGGTCGAGCCGTACCGCGCGATCGAGCGCTACAGTCACGTCATGCACATGGTGAGTGGCGTGCACGGGCGGCTCGCTCCCGAGCGCGATGCCTTCGATCTGTTCGCGGCGGCCTTCCCGGCCGGTACGCTGGTCGGAGCCCCCAAGGTGCGCGCCATGCAGATCATCGACGAGCTCGAGCCGGTGAGCCGCGGGCTCTA
>JAKAZP010000446.1 GCA_021815905.1 Pseudomonadota bacterium
ATCTTGCGACCACTACGCCGAGAATGACACTCACGCGCTGGCCATTGCCCGCAGCATCGTCGCGCGTCTGCGGCCGCCGCCGAATACCGATCCGCCGCTCGCCCCCCGGGAGCCGCACTACGATCCGTGCGAGCTCTACGGCGCAGTGCCCGCGAGCCTGCGCAAGCCCTACGACGTGCGCGAGGTGATCGCGCGCCTGGTGGACGGCTCGGAGATGGAGGAGTTCAAGCAGCTCTACGGCACGACGCTCGTATGCGGCTTTGCGCACCTTTTCGGCTATCCCGTCGGCATCCTCGCCAACAACGGCATCCTGTTCTCGGAAAGCGCGCTGAAGGGTACGCACTTCATCGAGCTGTGCGCGCGCGAGCGCATTCCGCTGCTGTTCCTGCAGAACATCACCGGGTTCATGGTGGGGGCCAAAGCGGAGGCGGGCGGCATCGCCCGGGATGGCGCGAAGCTCGTGACGGCCGTGGCCTGCGCGCGCGTGCCCAAGATCACCGTCATCATCGGTGGCAGTTACGGGGCGGGCAATTACGCCATGTGCGGCCGGGCCTACTCGCCGCGTCTCCTGTTCCAGTGGCCCAACGCGCGCACCTCCGTCATGGGAGGCGAGCAGGCCGCGAGCGTGCTCGCCACCGTCAAGCGCGCGCAGATCGAGGGGGGCGGCGGCCGCTGGCCGGCCGAAGAGGAGGAGTCCTTCAAGCAGCCGATCCGAGAGCAGTATGAGCGCCAGGGGCACCCCTACTACGCGTCGGCCCGCCTCTGGGACGATGGAGTGATCGACCCGCTCGAGACTCGGCGGATCCTCGGCCTGTCTCTCGCCGCGGTGCGCAATGCGCCGGATGAAGAGAGCCGGTTCGGCCTGTTTCGGATGTAAGGACCATGATCCAACGTCTTCTGGTGGCCAATCGCGGCGAGATCGCCTGCCGCATCATGCGCACCGCCCGAGGGATGGGCGTTCACACGATTGCGGTGTATTCCGATGCGGATGCACACGCGCGCCATGTGCGTGAGGCCGACGAGGCATGGCGCATTGGTCCGCCGGCCGCGGCCGAGAGCTATCTCGATATCGAGGCCATCCTGAGCGCCGCCCGTGCCGCCCGCGCCGACGCGATTCACCCGGGCTACGGGTTCCTGTCGGAAAACGCACGCTTCGCGCGCGCGTGCCGTGAAGCGGGATTGACCTTCGTCGGTCCTTCGGCCGAGGCGATCGAGGCGATGGGCATCAAGAGCCTGGCCAAGGCGCGCGTGCGCGCTCTAGGTGTGCCGGTGCTGCCCGGCTACGATGGCGAGCGGCAGGACATCGAGCACCTCATCGCGCAGGCGCATTCGGCGGGCCTGCCGCTCATCGTCAAGCCCGCCGCCGGCGGCGGCGGCAAGGGCATGCGCGTGGTGCGATCCACGGACGAGCTGCGCGATGCGCTCGTCTCGGCGCGACGGCAGGCCGAGAGCAGCTTCGGCGACGGGGCATTGCTGCTCGAGCGTTACCTGCCCGAGCCGCGCCATGTGGAGGTGCAGGTGTTCGCCGATCAACACGGCGGCTGCGTTCACCTCGGCGATCGGGACTGCTCGGTGCAACGGCGCCATCAGAAGCTGATCGAGGAAGCGCCCGCGCCGGATCTGCCTCCGGCGCTGCGCGAGCGGCTGCGCCGCTCGGCCGTGGAGGTCGCGCGAGATATCGGGTACTCGGGAGCCGGCACCATCGAATTTCTGTTCGATGGCCGTGAGTTCTACTTCCTGGAAATGAATACTCGGCTCCAGGTCGAGCACACCGTCACCGAGGCGGTGACCGGTCTCGATCTGGTGGAGTGGCAATTGCGCGTCGCGGCCGGGGAGGCGCTGCCGCTCACTCAGTCGCAGATCGTGATCAAGGGGCATGCGATCGAGGCGCGGGTGTGCGCCGAGGATCCGCGGCGCGAGTTCCTGCCGAGCGCCGGAACACTGACTCTGGCGGAGTGGCCGCAGGGCGAGGGGCTGCGCGTGGACGCGGGATTCAGCGCGGGCGATACCGTGCCCGCGGTCTATGACTCGCTGCTCGGAAAAGTGATCGCGTGGGCGCCGGAGCGGGAGCATGCGGCTCACCTTCTCGCTCGGGCGCTCGATCGGACGCACCTCGCAGGCATCCATACGAACGAGCACTGGTTGAGCCGCATCCTGCGCTCGACAGTCTTCCTCGAGGCGCGCCACAGCGTGGCGTTGCTCGCCAGGCGCGGCGAGGAATTCTCCGCCGAGGACCCCGTGGACGTCCGGACCCTCGTGCTCGCATCGCTCGCCGCCCGGGAGCCGGTCGACGGGCAGGCGAATCCCTGGAGCCTCGCCGACGGATTCGCGCCCAACCTGACGGCGACGATGGATGTGGTGTTGGCGACTCCCCAGGGAGAGCGCAGGATCACGCTGCGCTTCGAGCGCGGGGTGGCGCGGGCGGCGGTGGTGGGCGTGGAGCCCGCCGAACCGTCTTCGGACACGCTCGAGCTGGGCGATGTCAGCCGGGGCGAGGGGTGGATCGCGGCGCAGGTGCGGCGCGAGCGGCGGCACGCCCGATATTTCCGCCACGGATCGCGTCTGCATCTGTGGGCGGGCGCGGCGCATCACGAGTTCTCGATCGAGGATCCGCGCGCCCACGAGTTTACCGCCTCGGCCGCCACCGGCGGGCTGAGCACGCCGCTCCCGGGAGTGGTCTCGGCGGTGGCCGTAGAGCCGGGACAGAGGGTACGCGCGGGCGAAGTATTGATGG
>JAKAZP010000447.1 GCA_021815905.1 Pseudomonadota bacterium
GAGTCTGCGGCAGACGACAGGGGCTTGCGCTCTCGAGATTGCAGCGGAAGAAGGCGCCCGAAACGGCCCGCCCGCCGGCCACGGGACCCCTCAAGGCCACTTCGCTACGCGCCCTTCAGCTGCGCGCGGCGGCAATCGGCAGCCGGCGGATGCGCCGGCCGGTTGCCGCGTAGATCGCATTGCACAGTGCGGGAATGACCGGAGGGAGCGCCGGCTCGCCGAGCCCGGTGGGCTCATTGTCGCTCACCCGGAAGTGCACCTCGACCGGCGGCGCCTCGCGCATGCGCAGCAGCTCGTAGTCGCTGAAATTCTCCTGCACCACGCGCCCGCCCTCGATCGTGATCGCCTGATGCAGCGCCGCGCCCAGGCCGTCGAGCACCGCGCCCTGCACCTGGTTGTAGGCGCCCGCGGGATTGATGATCTGGCGGCCGACGTCGCCTGCCGCCCAGATCTTGTGCACCTTCGGCACCCCGTCCGCTGCGACGCTCGCCTTGACCACCTCGGCGAAATACCCGAAGTGACTGTAGTAGCAGGCGAGGCCCATGCCGACGCCTCGCGGGAGCACGGTCCGCTGCCGCCAGCCTGATTTCTCCGCGACCAGCTCGAGCACCCCGCGCATCCTCCCGGTGTCGAACGGCGGCGGCGCGAACGATCCCCTCGGCGGCGGCGCCGGCAACACCCGCGGCGGTCCGTACAGCTCGAGGCGGAAATCGAGCGGATCGCGCCGCCCGGCGTGCGCGAGCTCATCGAGGAACGACTCGAACGCGAAACAAAGAGCGTTGCCGCCCGGATTGCGCAGCGCTCCGGTCGGCACGGCGAGCTCGATGAGCGAGCGGCCGTATTCGAGCGCGGGCACGAAGCCCGCGGGAAACTCGTGCCGGGGCAGGTCGGCCGACGAGGCCACCTCACTGCCCTGCCCGAACGTCACGAAGTGATCGCGAAAGGCGAGCAGCCGGCCGGACGCATCGAGCCCGGCCCTGAAGTAGTGATAGCCCGCGGGCCGGTAGGCATCGTGCTGGACATCCTGGCGGCGATCCCAGAGCAGCTTGATCGGGCGGCCGGCGCGCCGGGAGATCGCCGCGGCCTCGACCATGTAGTCGTTGTTCAGCCTGCGGCCGAAGCCGCCTCCCACCCGCGTCATGTGCACGGTGATTCGCTCGGGAGCGATGCCGAGCGTGCTCGCGACCAGCTACCGGCCCGGCCCGGGAGTCTGGGTGGGCGCCCAGATCTCGACCGTTCCGTCGCCCTTGACGTGCGCGGTGCAGTTCTGCGGCTCGAGATCGACGTGCGCGAGGAAGGGATAGGCGTAATTCGCCTCGAGCACCTTCGCCGCGCCCGCCAGCGCCCTCTCGACCTCCCCGTCGCGGCGGATGATGCGCCGGGGCGGCTGCCCCGCGAGCCGCACCGCCTCGCGCTCGAACTCGCGCGAGCTCTGTCCCGATGACGGCGGGCTGCTCCAGGTGACGCGGAGCTTGCGCCGCGCCTTGTCGGCCTGCCACCACCTGCGCGCCACGATGGCCACGCCATCGACCAGTCCGAGCCGGAAAGTGGCCTCCGGACCCGAGCCGCGCACGATGAACGCGTCCTCGACGCCGGGCATCGACCTGACCTCCTCGAGGTTGGCCGACTCGATCCGGCTGCCGAACACCGGCGCCTTCTGGTACATCGCGTAGCTCATGCCCGCAAGCGTGGTGTCGATGCCGAAGAGCGGCTCGCCCTCGAGCACGCGCGCACTGTCGACCCCGCCCGTGAACTTCCCGATGATCGTGTACTCGCGGGGATGCTTGAGTTTCACGGAAGCGAGATCGGGAGCCGGAAGCGTGGCCGCCCTGGACGCGAGCGCGCCGTAGGAGAGCCGCCTGCCGCTGCCCGGGTGCACGACCGCTCCCGCGTGCGCCCTGCACTCGCTCGCCGGAACGTCCCAGCTCCGCGCGGCGGCCTCGATGAGCATCTGACGGCCCGCCGCGCCCACCCGCTGCATCGGCTCCCAGTTGAGCGGGGTGCCCATGCTGCCGCCTGCGAACTGCGCTCCGTAGATCGGATCGAGCAGCGCCTGCTCGGTGCGCACGCTCGACCATTCGACCTCGAGCTCATCGGCGATGAGCATCGGCAGCGTCGTTTTCATTCCCTGGCCGATTTCCGGATTCTTCGCCACGATCGTCACGATGCCGTCGGGGGCGATGCGGATGTAGGGATTGAGCTGCGCAAGCGGCGGCTCGGCGGAGGCGGCGGCCCCGCGCGGCAGCTGGAGCGTCAACAGCAGACCGCCGCCCGCGGCGAGGCTGGCCGTGAGGAAGGCGCGTCGCGAGAGTGAGGATCCGCGGTCCGATGCCGCGGCGCGGGCGAGCTCGAGAGGGTCGGGGCGGCTCATGCTCACGCCTCCCGCGTGTCCGCCGTCGGCAGCCCCGCGGCCTGCTTGATGGCCGCCCGAATGCGCACATACGTGGCGCAACGGCAGAGGTTGCCGCTCATGGCCTCATCGATGTCGCGATCGCTCGGCTTGGGATGCTGCGTGAGCAGCGCCGTCGCCGTCATCACCTGGCCGGCCTGGCAGTAACCGCACTGCATGACATCGAGCGCGAGCCACGCGTCCTTCACGCGGCGACCGACCTCGGAGCGGCCGACGCCTTCGATCGTCACCACCTGCGCGCCGCCCACGCGAGCGATCGGCGTGACGCACGAGCGCGCGGGCGTTCCGTCCAGATGTACCGTGCAGGCGCCACAGAGGGCG
>JAKAZP010000448.1 GCA_021815905.1 Pseudomonadota bacterium
GCGCGCCGGCAACCAGACCTATCAGTGCACCCCCTGGAGCACCCCGACCTACAACATCTTCGGCTGGCAGCGCCCGTGTTACCTGCTGACGGGCGAGGGGTACGCCAAGAGCTTCCGCTCCCTGATGGACGATACCGCATGGGAGCGCTACGGCGTCGGGCGCAACCGGCTGTGCGCCAACTGCATGGCGCACTGTGGCTTCGAAGGCACGGCGGTGGACGACACGTTCGCGCACCCGCTGAAGGCGCTCAAGGTGACCTTGCGCGGCCCCCGCGTGAGCGGCCCGATGGCTCCCGAGCTGCCCTTCCTCTACGACGATCAGACGCCGCCCACGGCGACGGTCCCGCTCGCGGAGCTCCAGCAGCGCGTGCGCGGCCCTGCGGAAGGCCGCCGTGCCGGTCGTGCTTGAATCCTTCGCCGCGCAGCTCGAGAGCTGGCGCGCGCGGATGGAAGGGGCGCTCGCGGCGCGGCTGCCCCGTCCCGATGAGACTCCCGAGCGGCTGCATGCGGCCATGCGCTACAGCGTGCTCGGCGGCGGCAAGCGCGTTCGCCCGATCCTGCTGCTCGCGACCGCCCGCGCGCTCGGGCTCGCCGAGGAGCAGGTGGAGGCGGCCGCCTGCGCCCTCGAGCTCGTGCACGTGTACTCGCTGGTGCACGATGACCTGCCGGCAATGGACGACGATGATCTTCGCCGCGGGCGGCCCACGTGCCACAAGGCCTACGACGAGGCGACGGCGCTCCTGGTCGGCGATGCACTGCAATCTCTCGCCTTCGAGCTGCTCGCGCGCGATGAGGCGCTGCCGCCGGACGCTTCCGTTCGAGTGCATCTGGTGAGCCTGCTCGCCCAGGCGATCGGCAGTCTCGGCATGGCGGGCGGGCAGGCGATCGACCTCGAGGCCGAGGGTCGGCAGCTCGAGATCGAGCAGGTCGAGCAGATGCACTCGCTCAAGACCGGTGCGCTCATCCGCGCGAGCGTCATGATGGGCGCCGCCTGCGTGCCGCATCTCGCACCGCAGCTCGAGCGCTCGCTGCAGTCCTTTGCCGCCCCGATCGGGCTCGCCTTTCAGATCCAGGACGATCTGCTCGATGTGCTCTCCGACACCGCGACCCTCGGCAAGGCCGCGGGCGCGGATCGCGAGCGCGGCAAGCCCACGCACCCCGCCATCATCGGCGTCGCCGCCTCGCAGGAGCGGGTGAGGCGCCTGCACGAGCAGGCGATGGCGGCGCTCGCGCCCTTCGGTGAGCGGGCGGACGCGCTGCGGGGCGTGACCGACTGGCTGCTCGCGCGGCGCAACTGAGGGAGTCCGAGATCGTGGAGCTCGATTCCGGCATCTCCGATGAGGCCTACCAGGACCAGATCCTCGTTCACGTCTCCCGCACCTTCGCCCTCACGATTCCGCAGCTGCCCCAGGCGCTGCGCACCGCGGTGACGAGCGCGTATCTGCTGTGCCGGATCGCCGACACCATCGAGGACGAGCCGGCGCTCTCGGCCGCGGACACCTATCTGTATCTCGAGCGCTTCACGGCCGTCGTTCAGGGCGGGGAGGATGCGGCGGACCTCGCGCGCGAGCTCGTGCCGCGCCTCTCGCAGAGCACCCTGCCGGCCGAACGCGATCTGGTCGCCAACATGGAGCGGGTGATGCGGGTGGTCGTCGGCTTCGACGAGCGCCAGCGCGGCGCGATCCGCCGCTGCATCGAGGTGATGAGTCGCGGCATGCACCATTTCCAGCGCATCTCGAGCCTGCGAGGCCTCGCGCGCTTGACCGATCTCGATTCCTACTGCTACTACGTGGCGGGCATCGTCGGGGAGACGCTGACGGAGCTGTTCTGCGCGTACTCGCCCGCCGTGCGGGAGCACTACGCGACGCTCTACGCGCTCGCACCGTCCTTCGGCCAGGGTCTGCAGATGACCAACATCCTGAAGGACGTGTGGGAGGATCGGCGGCGGGGCGCCTGCTGGCTGCCGCAGGAGGTGTTCAGCCGCCACGGCGTCGACCTCGCCGGCCTCGCTCCGGGGCGCACGGATGCTCGCTTCCACGCCGGGATGCTCGAGCTCATCGGGGTCGCGCATCGGCACCTGCGCAACGCGCTCGAGTTCACGCTCCTCATTCCGGGCGAGGAGACCGGGATTCGCCTGTTCTGCCTCTGGGCGCTCGGGCTTGCCGCCTTGACGCTGCGCCGGATCCAGCTGACACCCGGCTTCACGGCCGGCGCCGAGGTGAAGGTGTCGCGCTCGGCGGTGGTGATGACGCGGACCCTGACCGGTCTCGCGGTGCGGAATGACCGGGCGCTGAAGCAGCTGTTCGAGCGCGCGGCGCGCGGCCTGCCGCTCGCGGAAGGTGCCGTGTCCATGAAGCCGGCGACTCTGCTCGCGTTCTGCGCGGCCCCCCATCCCGCGCTGGCCTCCGCGCTCCCGGGGGAGGAGTACCCGCACTCGACCCGCATCGGAGGCACGGCGCAGTGAAGGACGGGGTGCAGCGATTCGCGTCTTCGCGGGCGGCCGCGATGATCGAGGCCGAGCGTCTCCCGGACACCCTCGGGCGCGCGATCGACTCGGCGCGCGATGCGCTCATCGCGCTGCAGCGCGCCGATGGACACTGGGTCTTCGAGCTCGAGGCCGACTGCACGATCCCGGCCGAGTACATCATGATGATGCACTTCCTCGAGGAGATCGACCCGGCTCTCGAGCGCAAGATCGCCGCTTACCTGCGCGCGCACCAGTGCGAGCA